>DASXVU010000019.1 GCA_036504055.1 Methanomassiliicoccales archaeon
CGATGGTCGCCTTGCTGAGCGGCGATATTGCAGTGGCGATGATGCTGCCAGTCTCTAGGGCTGGACGGGAGGCACAGGTCTTGCATGCGGCATCCGCCGATTCGAACATACCCATGTTGTAATGGAACTCTCCGGATCTCACCTTCTCAGGCAATGGCACCATGCCGAGTGCGGATGCGCCTACCGGGCAGGCCTGCTTGGCGGCCGGGACCACCAATTTCTCTCCCTTCCTCGCCCTCATGATCGATTGGCAATGCCGGAGCGGCGTTTCGGTGACCAAATAACCTTCGGGTATGGATTGGCCCTTCTTGATCAGGGTGACCGCCACCGGTTCGGTCTTCAAACCGAGAATATCTACCAACTTCCTAGAAAGCTCAGCGTAGTCGCTCATTCTTAACCCCTCTTAACATTCAGAGCATTCTTGATTTATTTAACCATGTCGTTATTCAAACATCAATATTCTTATCGATAATATTGACGAACATTTACCGATTTTCCGGCGAACCTGCGTAACGTAATCTTAACGATCGAAATGATAAAAATGTCGATTACAAAGAGAATCGATTGTGCCATACAATTTCGCACAGCAGGCTGATGAGTGTTCCGGAGATCGGGACGGACCAGACCTGTTCGATCAAGAGATGGAACAGACCCATCTGTCATAGAACGCGTCGCGGTTGTTCTCGAACAGATCTACCTTGCGGCCATTGGTGACGCACCAACCCTTTACCCTCTCCGCTTCATCCTTGGTCTCCACGGTCATAAGGGTCTCAACGGTCAGCTTGAGGGTCTCTTCGATGATCGCCCTCCATACGTACTCGTTGAAGTTGTTGATGGAACCCGCCATCAGGACCAGACCGAGCGGGGCTTTGGGAGCCAGTATGCCAGCCCTGGTCGCATCGATGCACATCGTACCCTCTGGCATAAGACGGCCCTTCATCATGCCCAGGGCCAGAAGGCCGGGATCGTTGTCGTAGGCGATCGGGATCAAGCCCAATTGTCGAAGTGCGGCGGAACCAAGACCAGACCCGCAGGCCACATCCAGGCAGCCTTGGCCGATCCTTTCTCCCCACACCTCGTTGATCAGTTCCTGCACCATCGTGCACCGCTCGGGTGAAAAGTCCTCGATCGCCGGAGGAACTTGCTGGAGAAGCTTCTCGGAGAAATGTTCCCGCATCGCGGCGGCGAACTCCGCCTTGTCGGTCTGGAATATCTCGCCGCCCAAGGCCTCGTACCGTTCGACGATCTCCACCTTCGGTCTCCTGAGGAGAAAACTGGTCGCACGCCATCCCTTCGGGGTCTTTACGGCGAAGGACAGAGGCCATTCCTCCTCGTCGATCAGCATACGGCTCTCGATGGCCTCGATGATCCTGACCTCTTCGGTGAATCGGTCATCGAGCATTTGCTCATATGATTGCTCAAGGAAGTCCATGCCATCGAAGAGCTCGAAAAGATCGGATGCCCAGGTCATTCTTGATCGGACCCTGGAAGCTTTGCGCCCCTATAAGCCCATCGAATTATCCTTGTCTTCAAAGATATGGCAACTGCCTTCTTTCATATTCGTCTATAAGGGCCATGCGGTACTCCTTTTCAAGGGCCTCGTTGATCCCGTTGTTCTCCAGGAACCTGGTCATCAGCTCATCGGTGATCCTGTTCCTGTCCTTGAGGTGCAAACGGAACACATCCTCCATTATGTCGTCGATGCCCAACGCATCGACAAAACGGTCCTTGACCCACAGTTTGTACGAAGTCAGACCGATCCCGGGATCCCCACATTCTGCGCATTCCAGCTTCTTTTCTTCCTCTGCCATCAGCTCACCTCGGTCGTTGGTTAGAGACGTCCCATTCTGGTCCTATATCTATACCATTCACGTACGTTGAAGATATACTGTTCGATTGATGGACCGATCAGATCCCGTCCAAGGCATCCATCGAACGCATGAACCTGATCCCGACCTGATGCAGCTCAACCATCCATTCCATCAAGCGGGGGTCGCCAACGGAAGGGGTCAGGTCGAAGAGTCTTGCCTCATCGATCCGGTCGCTATCCAGGGGGTCAAGATCTGATGTTGCCGTTTCTGCCACGACCACGAAATACCATCTCAGGCAGGTCATATCATTGTATAGACAGGTGATCCTTTGACATTGGGGGACCCCTAAAGGTATGATCTTTACCCCGGCCTCCTCCATCGCCACCCGGATTGCGGCTTCGATGATCCCTTCGCTCGATCCTATCCGACCCATGGGGAGAAGCCAATCTGACGCTTCTTTTCTTTTGACGAAAACGCAGGATCCGGCCAAATTGAAAATGAGGAGGACTACCGTGCCTGAGGAATTGAGGGAACCGGTTCTCTCTGCAGGCCCCTCAATGGGCCAGACCCGGTCCACGAACGACGGATTGCCGTAAACAGCGACCAGTTCCTGCCACCGTTCATCGTCTGGCTTTTCCTCTATCATGCCGCATGGATGTTGGTCGGAACGAGGATAAAAAGGCTCGGTCCGAGAGAACGGATTCAGATGGTGATCTCACTGCCGGAAGGCAGCATGTCGAACCCGACGAACCGGTCGGACATCATCTTCAGTGCCTCGAAACCGGTGCAATGGGTTGGGGCGATCCGATCCACTCCCAGCGCCTTCAGCCCATCCATCGTCTTGAGGATGCGGTCCTTGCCGGCGGAGCTCAGGTGGAACCCGCCTATGACCATGTATATCCGCTTGTCGAAGGACTTCTTTGCCTGGGTGACCACGTTCACTATGCCCGGATGGCCGCATCCGGAAACGATCACCAGGCCCTTCTTGGTCTGGATGAAGAGCGCCTGCTCCTCGTAGACCTCGTCGTTGACCGGACAACCGGGCTCTTCCTCCCTGAGGAACCGGTCCTGGACCTCGAACTTCGATTCCCGCACGATCTGGCCGGACGTCTTCACTCCCGGGACGATCTCCACGCTGGAAGAGGACAGGTTGAGCTTTGCTCGGGGCAATGCGTCGATCAGCTCTTTAGGGGCGCTTATGTCCCTCTTGGTGCCGTCTATGGCGACGGCGAAGCGCTTCGAGGTGAACAGTTTGGGATCGCCATATATCGGCACTCCGGCCTCTATCATTGATACAAGACCGCCCATGTGATCATAGTGGCCATGGGAGATGAAGACGGCGTCGATGTCGCTTGGCCTGAAACCTAAAAGGTTGAGGTTGTGCGCGAAGACCATCTGTGATGCACCGGTATCGACCAGCACCCTCTTCCCTTCGTCGGTCTCGACGAGGATCGACAGCCCATGCTCGGAAAGGAAGTGTCGGTCAGGCCGGTCAAGGCGCTTGACCACCTTGGAATAGTTGAACGACGTGCCCGAAGTGTTGTCAACGACTGATATTATCCGCACTTAATGGTCATCTCCTCTTCTTACCACCGCGAGTTTGCTGAACTGATAAACGTTCTCTGGACAGACTGTCTCACAATGCTTGCAGGCGGTGCCCAGACAGTACTCGGTCGCGATCCGGACCTTGAACTTGTCCTCACCCATCGGCAATATCTTCAGTGCGCGCTCCGGACACTCAAGCTCGCATTTCTTGCATCCGATACAGCCCTCGAAGGACCCGATGAGATAGACCCCGACATCTTCCAATGTCTTGAGGCCCCCTTCCCCGATGACCGGGATATCGCTGCTCACTATGCGCAGCATCTCCTTCGGACGAACTATATCTGGCATGGGTCGATATCCTCCTTGTTCCAGCAAGGTGTTGAACAGTTCGAAGGGCATGCCCTCATCCCAGTAGGCCAGCTCATTGACGTAATGATCCTCGAAAACCTTGCTGGTCGCGAACATTATGTGTTTGGAGGCGATGGAGTTGGCCACGTCCTGCATATGGTCCAGTCCGTTGTCGTCGACCAGGATCTCATACGCCATCATCAGGGAGGTGTTTCCCGCCTGCACCGTTCTTTCCAGCACCCGCGGCACCAGGCCCACGGTCTGCGCCTTGAGCGGGTCCACGTAGGTGCCCGATGCCCCTGCCAGGTACATGGTCTTGACCTCCGCATCATCTATGCCGACGTCTTGGATGAGCGTCCGGTGACCGGCTCGGATGGCGCCCATCGCCTTTCCCGCCTCCTTTAGGTCGTGCTCCGTGAAGGTTATCCCATTCATCATGTGGATCATATGGTCCGGAGTGTCGATCCGAGGCAGTTTGATGATGCCGGTTTCCAGACCGACCGCCACAGCGGCCACGACCCCTGTGCCGGTGATGCCCCGCGCCCTCAGGTTCTCGATGATCTTGACCTGGTTGTTCCTTGGCCCCACCAGCGCCGCCTTGCGCGGATGGAGGTGCTCGTCCAGCACATAGTTGTACCACATGTCGTCCGGCCCGATGGCCAGGTCAGAGACCGCTTCTGGTGCCGCCAGCATTCCGAACTTGATCGACTGGCCCTCCATGGCCGGTCCTGCCGCGGCCGAACCCGTGTAAAGCTCCCCATTATGGTAAAGGCCCATCTCGGCGTTGGTGCCGTAATCAGTGACCATACAGGTCTCCTTCTTCTCCAGGAGCTTGGTCTTGATGATCATCGCCAGGGCATCGGCCCCGATCTCGTGACGGATCGAGGGCGGGATCCGAACATCCGCGGTCTGCCTCACTGACTTGAGGCCTAATTCCTCTGCCTTGATGACGTGGGCCCGACGTTCCGGGACCTTGATCTTGAGCCGACTGAGAAGAGATTGTCCGGCGAATGCCAGGTCCCTGATCTCAATGTTCTCGAACATGGACAGCTGGGCGGGATTGCCACAGACCGCGATCCTTTCGATATCCTCCGGCCTCGCCCCATGCAGTTCGATCAGATGGTCGACCGTCTCCATGATGATGCTGTGCCCGACCTCATTACCGTTCTCCATCCAGAAATGCAGATGGTCCATGATGTTGGCCCCAGGGAGCGGGTGCCTCATGGTGATGGAGGTGGAAACGATCTTGCCTTTCTTTGAAAGATCCACCAGGTGCGAACGGTAGCCGCTTGTTCCCAGGTCTAGAGCTACACCGTATGCCATGGAATCATGGCAGGAATTGTATACTGTCTATTTATCAACTATCTCGAAATTGCCTACTTCCCGGAATGACTGGATATATCAACAATCGTTCCATCGGTGAAGGCCACAATAGACTTTTATCGGCCACACTGCGTAGGTCTGTCCATGAGCCCGAAACAAAGGTTCCATGCGGCCCTGGATCTTCGACCGGCAGACCGGGTCCCTGTATTCTATCAGCACCTCGGCGCAGCCAAATGGATCCTGGAATCCTCTGGGCTCAGGATATATGATGGTTTTCATGATCCGGAGGTCTTCTCCAGGCTGGCCCTGGAAGCCTACCGCCTGTATGGCTATGACACGGTGATGGCCGGTTGGGGGGACCTCTTGGTGGAGGCACAAGCTCATGGTATGGAGTGGAAATTCCCGGAGAAGGACTTCTATCCGCGGGCGGTCAAGTACCGTTCTCTCACAGAAGCGGATGGATTGGCTCCGGTCGAACCCCTGAAGGACAGGTTCTGGTCCGTGCCGATCAAGGCCGCGAGCAGGATGGTGGAGAAGGTGGGGGAGGAGGTTGCCGTCGTCGGGTGCACCAACGCCCCGATGCTGGTCGTCTATGAGACATTTGGAATGGAAACGGTCCTGATGGCGATGTTCTCGGACCCTGGACCGATCGACAAAGCTCTGGGTACGGTCACTGATTCCTTGCGCCTTTACGGAGATGCGATCCGTGCGGCCGGAGTTGATTCGGTCTTTATCGACTCCAGCTCGGCCGGCATGGAGATGGTGAGCAAGGAGATGTATGAGGCCCATGACCGCCCTTGTCTCGGCTCGCTGATGGAAACGTTCCATCGACAGGGGTTGAGGACGATCCTGCATAACGATTCATCGATGCCGCTTTGGCTGTCGCAGATGGACCTTCTTCCGGACGCTCTGCATCTGCACTTGAAGAACGTCGATCTCCAGACCCTGATAGACAAGGTCAAAGGACGGACCTGCCTGTTCGCCGGGATCGATCACCAGGAACTGCTGTTCAAACGCACTCCCGAGGAGATATCAGGGGCGGTGGAGGGTTTCCTAAGCATGTGGGGCGATACGCCAGGCGTGGTCATAGCGCCGGGTTGCGAGCTGCCATACAAGACGCCGAAGGAGAACATAAAAGCCCTGAAGGACGCGGCGATCAAGTTCAGCCACCGCAAAAGTCCCTGATTGATATTCGAGTCGTTCAAGAAGTTAAAAAAATCGTTGATAGGGGGATCTCTCCCCCTTAAGAATTTACTCTTTGGCGCCCTTGACCATCGCCTGGATATTGGCCAGAGGCACACGTGCCGCCAGTCCGCATCCCGGTGCGATCAGGTTGAAGCCGGCTTCCTTGCAACGCTTCCCTGCAGCCTCGCACTCTTCCGGTGTGCCCTGCAGCAACGGCCTGACCACTCCGACGTTTCCGACGAGAGCGACCCTTCCGCCTACGAGCCTGACCGCTTCTTCCGGCTCGACCTTCTCCTCGATCGACAATCCGTTCACGCCGGTGTCGATCATGTGGTCCAGCAGGACGGTGGTGTTGCCGCAGATGTGCAGGACGGTCTTGGTCTCCCCGACGTCTTCGAAGCATGCCTTGATGGACGGCTTGCTGTACTGGTCGAACAGTTCGGCGGACATCATGTCAGTTGACGACGACGGGTCGCTCATGACTATGACATCTGCGCCGGCGGCTGCCAGTGCGGTACAGTAGGCCTTCTCGATCTTGGTCGCGATGTCCACGAACTTCTGCACGGCGTCCGGGTTGACGATCATCCACAACAGCAGGTTCTCGGTTCCGACCAGGTGTCCGGCGATTGTGACCGGTCCGGTGGTACCGACAACGATCGGGTATTCCTTTCCGACCTTTGCCTTGGCGATCTTTACTGCCTCGATGACGGTCTTCATCCTGCCCAGTGAGGTTATGTTGTCCGGGATCACTACCTCGGAGTCCTCATTGAACGCGTGCTTCTTGACCATCGGGGTCCTGTCCTGGCCACCCAGGTTTACGACACAACCCATGATCTCAGCCTCGACGGTAAGGCAGTATGGCATCCTGACGGACTCTAGACCCAATACCTTCGGGACACCCATGGCCAGTTCGGCCATCTTATGGGCGTCGGTGTGGGCTTCGGGCCAGTATACCTTGACCGCGTCCATCACATCAACAGTTGCGCTCTGCGTGAAGCATACAACTGGAGGCCTGTCAACTTCCTTCAAATCAAGAGCGGCGAGAACGCGCTCCCTCGGAGTCATTTTGCTAGCCACTAAATTCCCTCCAATAACATCTTAAATAAGATATTCGTCCGCATTATCTAGATTATATTACTTCAATGTTTCTCCGGGTCAGATTGGGTCCCCGGTGGCCCTGGCCCGAATCTCCGTCCAGTTGGAAGTGGGGGTGGTGGTATTTGAGCCCGGCGCGAAACGCTTCTCATCGACGTCGACCATGACCTCGACGTTCTTCGCTCCTGCGGCCACCGCCCTTCCTTTGACATACTCGCATGCCACCTCTTTGGCCTTCTCGATCGCCTCCTCCCGATGGTGGAACTCCAACGGATCGGCGAACGGTGTGAAGACCCAGTATTTGAAGTCCCTGGGATAGACCTGGATGGATATCATCTCCGACACCTTGCTGCATACCGCTCCGACTGCGTTCCCCACATCGTGGTTCGGAGGGATGATGACCTTTACGTTCATCCTCTTCTCCAGTTCGGGTACGAACACGTAGGCTGGCGCCCCGAGCCCCACTATGGGCCGGTCAAGGGAGGCCTGTATGGACATGGTACGGAAACCGGCCGCCCCCAAGGTCGCCTTGATGAGATAGTCCAGGGCCCGCGACGGCACGATGTCGCCCGCCTCGTCAGAGATTATCTTCTTGATCACCTCGCCTCCGATCATGGTGACCATGACATCCATGAAGTTCTCGATGAAATGGTCCACCGTGACCCCTGCCAGGTTGGAGAATATCTCCACTCCCTCTCTGGAGGCCTGTACGTCACCTGGGGTGTAGATCCCTTTCACATGCATGACATCGGTCGGAGTGAGCCCGGTCTGAACGATGAAACCCTTGGCCTTTAAAGATTTGAGAGTCTCGAGCACATAGTATAGCTCGGGCAGGCCTTCGTTCGCCTCGTTCAATGTGCTTACCTTGTTCTCCTTTAGGAAATTATACACCAGGCGGTCCTCATGGCTCAGCTTGGAAGTGTCCCTTTCATAGACCATATAATAGGTGGTCTGCCTGCTGAGCCGCAGCTTGTCCAGGATAGCGGGGCTCATCTTGGAAGCAACTGCCAGGGGCATGACCCGTTCAGGCCCTATATCCAGATGACCATAGCGATCCACCTGCATATCGGAATCCCCTCCAAGACCGCTGGTCCAGATATCGATGGCCCGCACCCTGGTCCTCCAATTCCCGACCGAGGCGCCTTCCCGGTTGATTCGGGGAAATCCCTTGTCCAGATATGCTATGTCGGTGGATGTGCCGCCTATGTCCAGCACGATGCAGTTCTCCTGCTTGGACAGCAGCCTTCCTCCCATCAGGCTGGCCGCCGGACCGGACAGAATGGTGTCCACCGGTCTTCCCCGGGCGACCGAGATGTTCATCAGCGATCCGTCACCTTTGTACACCATTATCTGACCCTTGATCCCCCGCTTCTCCATGGAAAGTTCCACGCTGCTCAGGAAATCCCCGATGATCGGTATCAGCTTGGCGTTCAATACCGCAGTGATCGTCCTTTCCTTGATGCCGAGGGAGGTGGTAAGGTCATGGCCGGTCACGGTGAGCATGTTCGCCTTCTCCAAGATCGCCTTCCGGGCGCGTTCCTCGTGATCCGGATTGTATACGCTGAAAATACTGGATATGGCTATGGCATCGACCTTGTTGGCCATCGATGCTATCGCCTTGTCCAAGGCCGCCACGTCCAGAGGCTGGTGCTCATACCCCCTTACGGTGTGACCGCCCTCGACCGTCTCGATTATGGTTGTCCCCATGTCCCATTCCCGATCCGGGGACCAGCCAATGCAGATAAGACCCACCTGACCGCCTTTGCCGGTCAGGATCGAGTTGGTGGCCAGCGTGGTGGAAAGCCCCACTATCTTGATCTCGTCCACTTCAAACTTGCCCGAAGCGATGACCCCGTCGACCGCCCCCAATAGACCTATGGATAGATCCTGATAGGTTGTGGGAGACTTCGCCTTCGTCAGGACCTCCATGGTATCCATGTCGATGACCGCCGCATCGGTGAACGTTCCTCCGGTGTCGATCCCCAGCCCCAAGGTCCTTTTTTCTCCAGGTTCCATAGAAGAATACTCCCTGTTATGATGAGGGTAAAAAGGAGCAAGAAGGTCAATAAGGTTTCTAGAACGATTCACGAACCCTCATAGTGATTGCTGGCGGGATGAGGGGATCAGTAATAAGGCCGCCATGCAGGACCCGCGCCTCATCCTGTCCGCTATCCCCCCCGGAAGGCCCACATCGAGACCATGGCAGGACCACGAGTATCGGCTGGACGCGTGCGCGGCCGAACTTCGCCGGATTGCTGCCGACCCCTGACCTGACCACCCTGGCGGACAATGCAGACATGATCGCGCTCCGATACCGGTTATCAGGCCGAAGACCGTCACGAAGCCGTCCAACCTCATCATCGATATAAAAAAATCTATCTAATTCAATTCATGATGGATTTGTATGGGTCGATCTTTCCTCGCTGCATAATTGATTCGGTTCTCCTTTTATAGCTCGCTACGGATTGCCATCGCCATGCTCCTGATGTGCCATCTTTTCATAGGCCTGGTGATAGGGATGGTCATCTTCCATTTCCTGGAGTATCGGATGGTCATCATCCTTTCTGCCTTGGGCAGCATATTACCGGACCTGATAGACAAGCCGTTGGGGCACATCATCCTGACCGGCTCCATTGACTTCGGCAGGATCTACGCCCACAGCGGACTGTTCTTCACCGCCATATTGGTCCTGGGGGTTGCATATCGAAGGAAGAAGGGTTCGTGGATCATGATGGCATTGGGGGCAGGCCTTCTTTCCCATCTCGTTCTGGACTCCATGTGGGAGTTGCCGGTGACCGTATTCTATCCGTTCTTGGGCGATTTTGGTCTGCATCACTTTCCAAACTATGTCGGGGATTCGTTCACAAAGGAGATCGAGAGCACCTATGAATGGACTTTCGGGGTCACTGCACTTGCGATGCTGATGTTCATCTGCCAAGACCGGCTGGGTCGAATGAGGGTGACGGCTGTGAAGTATATTCCCCAGGTGGTGAAGAGCCTGTCATTGCTCCTGATGTTGATGGGGATGGTGGCGATCATCTATGCGGCAATGTCCGCATACAATCCGTTTTCAGGGGACTCCGCACCGGACCAGAACCTCATTCTCGGACTATCTGCCTCGGTGGGAGGGATGATAGCATATCTTGTTTGGAGAGACATGAGAAAACCGGTAGGTACAGAGCACTTGCTGGATCAATGACCTTATAAAAAAAGGAAGAGATTTGGAAAGTGAAGGATTATTGCTTCAACAGTTCCGTAACGACCTTGACCGCTTCGTTGGCGTCGTACGCCCAACCGTCGCAATGGATCTGGTTGGCGAATTCCCTGGAGGTAGCGCCGCCGCCGATTATGGTCTTGATCTTCGGCTTCAGGTTGCCTTCCTTGGCCATCCTCTCGATCTCCTTCATTCCAGCCAGGGTAGGCGTCATGAGGGTGGAGGTCGCGATGATGTTTACGTTCTCGGCCTTGGCCTTCTCGACGATGTTCTTGACCGGGATATCCCTTCCCAGATCGAAGATCGTGAGCCCTGAGCCGGTCAACATCGCCTTCACGATGTTCTTGCCGATGTCATGAACGTCTCCTTCAACGACGGCCATGACTACCCTTCCCTGAGCTCCAGCGGAGGTCTTGTCTAGCTTCGGCAGGGCAACATCGAGCGCCTGATATAGGGTCTGAGCAGAGAGAAGAACTTGGGGTAGGAAGTACTCCTTCTTCTCGTACTTTTGCCCAACGATCTCCATCGCCTTGTTCAATCCTTCGAAGATGATTACCTTGGCGGTTATTCCTTCTGCAAGGGCCTTCTCTGCCAATGGCTTGGCCTCTTTTATCTTGCCCTTTACAACAACATCAATCAAATTCTGCAGTGTCTCACTCATGCACTATCCTCCCAAACGGAGAAAGAATTGAAACATCCGATGCCTATGGTTTATATTAAAAGCCTTTTATGGATGGATGTACCATCCACAATTCGTATGATACAATCGTTAAGTCTTCCCAGATAGCTCTTACACCTGAATCGGTAAGGACTTACCACATCGAGGACAGCATCCATCGACCGTCAGATTCTGTACCTTAGCGAAGGTCGGACAGAAACGACTTACCTGCTCCTTCTTTATGAATATCTTCTCCGTCGTCTCTTCTGACCTGCGTGAGACCACCAGGGCGCCACAGCTTGGACACAGGGTATCCTGGCCCTCTCCTGTCACTCCCCCTAGGTAAACGTATCTCAAACCTAATCCATGCAGAAGACGACGGACCTCATGCAAACAGGAGATCTCCGGAGGGTTCAGTTCCGACAATCGATATGCCGGTTGGAATCGGAAGAGGTGGACCGGCGTGTCCCTCCCCAGCTCATTCACCACCCAATCCCCGAAATTAACCAGCATTGTCCGGTCATCGGTCCATTCGGGTATCAATGGATAGGCAAGCTCGAGGTGTATACCCCTTTCTTTGACATCCTTGCATGTTTCCAACACTGGAGCCAGTTCTGCTCCGCAAAGTTTACGATAGATCCTCTCGTCGAATCCCTTGATGTCCACCTTGACGACATCCACATTCTCAAGAAGCTCTTCCCTGGCCTTGGGTTCGATGTATCCGTTGGTGTTCAACAGGTTGAACAGTCCCTTCGAATGAGCCAGGCCTGACACGTCGATTATATATTCTGACCATACCACTGGATCGTTGAACGTCCATCCGATTCCGTTGACCTTCTTTTCCAATGCGATATGGACCAGTTCCTCTGGCGGGACATATTGTGAGGGGATGTCGTCGGATCTAGAACGGGCCATCACCGCATTCTGGCAGAACCCGCAGTCAAGGTTGCATCCGAAGGTGCCTATCGAATAAAGCATCGCTCCGGGACGATAGTGGAAAATCGGTTTCTTTTCGACCGGATCGACCGCTGTGGCGCATATACGACCGTAGGTCAAGGTCACCAGTTTGCCAGAACGGTTGGCCCGCGCGTTACAGAATCCGACCGATCCATCTGGTATGCGGCACCGGCGCGGACATAGCGAACATTCTACGATCTTGCCGTCCCCATGCCACCATCTTGCCTGATGGACTTGTGACGATACGTCAGTAGTCGTCATCCTCATCCTGCGATGCGCCGCAGTTTGGGCACTTTTTCTGATTCTTTTTCATGACCGAACCGCACACGATGCATTCTGACACTCCATGACCTCGTTCCTCCATCGCATTATGGTCTAATTAGACTTACGACAAGGTTATTTTACCGACCACGGTTCTGGCCAGCAGAATTGAATCACGGTCTTCGATGACAAGAATAATATGTGTGGGACTGGAATGGTGTTCCGGTTGACATGCAGGTCCCTACCTTGTACCTATTCCTTTTGATCACGGTCCCTACCTTGGGGGGCCTGTTGTGCATGACCCGAAGGCGGGGGACCTCACCCTGGGTGCTCGTGGCTGGGACATCGATGATCACGGTGGTGCTGGCGCTCGGCCTTCTGCTGTACATGGCGACCAAAGGCTTGGAATCTATCGCGGTTAACGCAGACGAACTGTTCCCCATGGAATGGGCCATAATAGCTCTGGACCTTATGCTGATGGCATATTTCGTCTACGTGGGGGTCAGGGACAAGAGCCGTTGGATCGTGGCTTTCTCATTCTTGCAGATCGTTCCGATGGTCATCTTCCAATCGATGGTGATGGGGAAAACCGCGGATCCGGTCATTTTCGCCGATTATCTGAGCGTCGTGATGATGCTCATCACCTCACTGGTCGGATCGGTCATCATCCTTTACGCGGTCAGGTACATGAAGGGCGATGGAAACCAGCCCCGTTTCTTCGCCGTCATGCTGATCTTCGTGGGTGCCATGAACGGCGCCGTCTTCAGCAATGATCTTCTGTGGCTCTTCTTCTTCTGGGAGGTCACCACGCTGACCTCCTTCCTGCTGATCGGACACAATAAGACCGATGAGGCAAAACGGTCCGCCCGGATAGCCGCCGAGATCACTCTAGGCGGAGGCGTGCTCCTGCTCGCATCCATCATCCTGTCCTATTACTACTTCAACACCCTGACCATCTCTGCTCTCCCGTCGGGAACCAGCATCGTGGGGCTGCAGTTATTGCCGTTTGCCCTGATGGCTGTAGCGGCTTTCACCAAATCGGCCCAGGTCCCGTTCCAGAGATGGTTGCTGGGAGCCATGGTCGCGCCTACACCAGTTTCCGCACTGCTTCATTCCGCCACGATGGTTAATCTGGGAGTGTATTTCCTATTGCGGCTCTCGCCAAATCTCGTGGGCCAGGATATCATTTCCTGGATCGTCGGTATCATAGGGGCCACCTCGTTCCTCGCAACCTCCTTGCTGGCCATCGCCCAAAGCAACTCAAAACGCGTTCTGGCCTACTCTACCATCGGAAATCTGGGCCTGATCATCGTCTGTGTAGGATTGAATACGCCGCTGTCGATCACCGCGGGGA
Organism: Methanomassiliicoccales archaeon; assembly: GCA_036504055.1. Classification (NCBI taxonomy): domain Archaea; kingdom Methanobacteriati; phylum Thermoplasmatota; class Thermoplasmata; order Methanomassiliicoccales; species Methanomassiliicoccales archaeon. The sequence goes on from DASXVU010000019.1 coordinate 13,752, forward strand.
TAATCATCCTCATCTTCCATGCCATCTCAAAGGCCATCCTATTCATGTCCGTCGGTGTGGTCAAAGAGGAGACCGGTTCCGAGGACCTTGACGTTATGGCATATCTACGGGACAGGATGCCTTTCATTACCGTTTCGATCTTCGTTGGGGTGTTCATGCTCATGCTTCCGCCCTTCGGACTTTTCGCAGGCAAGTGGATCGTCTCGGAAGCAGCTGCCGGTTTTCCGTTCATCTCTATCCTACTTGGTGTGGGCTTCGCCGGTACAATTGTCTATTATGGTAAGTGGCTAGGCCGCCTTTTCGAAACAGGTCCTAGGGTCTCTAGATTACCGGCATTGAGTCAGAAGTTGCCGGTTCTATACAAGTACACCATCGGCGCGCTTCTCGGGGCAGGCATAGTCCTTTCCCTGGCCATAGGCCAGGTGATAACATATCTAATTGACCCATATCTCTCGCTCCACTATGCTCCGGCAGTGAGCGGCTCTTCACTGGGCTTGAACACGGAATTTGGGTCATTCCCCGCATTCTACTTCCTATTGATCATAGGGGTCTTGTTCTTGGGATTCGGTTTCCTGCTCAAATTAGACAAAAAGGAGCTCACCCAGGCATATGCCGGCGGTGAGGATCCGGTATTTGACCTGGGAGGTTTCTATTATCTGGACGAAAAGGTGGAAGGGCACTGGAACAAGATAATTCTGGCCCTTGCCTCGGTACTGCTCGCCGTGCTATTATTGATGCCTGTGGCATTGGAGGTGTTCAGTTGAGCGATCTCGAACTGATGGTCCTTACCATTCTGGTTGGGATATTGACACCATTCGCCATAGGTCTGTTGATCGGTATCGACCGGAAGATCACGGCCAGAATGCAGAACCGAGTAGGGCCGCCTGTGCTACAACCATATTATGACCTGATCAAGCTGTTCGGAAAGGAACGCAGGGCGATGAATAGCTCCCAGACCGTATTCGCCATCGCCTGTATGTTCCTGCAGCTGGCCGCGTTCGTCCTCCTGGTCACGGGAGGAGACCTGCTGGTGGTGTTCTTTGTTTCAAGCACGGGTTCCTTTTCGCTGGCTCTGGGCGCCTTCAGTGCACATTCGCCCTTCTCCTATTTCGGGGCACAGAGGGAATTACTTCAGATACTGGCCTACGAGCCTATCGTTTTCATGGTGATCGTGGCAATAGGGTTCAGGGAGAGGACCTTCCTCGCGGGAAGCGTCGCCCATGACCTACTGTTCGTATTGCCCCTGGCGTTGATTGCACTGTTACCTGTACTTGTGATAAAGATGGAAAAATCCCCATATGATATTGCCACGGCACATACGGAACTCATCTCGGGTCCATATGTGGAATATTCCGGTACCTACCTGGCGATCACCAAAATAGCCCATTGGTTTGACTTGGCCATCCTCTTCGGCATCATGACCCTTTTCTTCTGGGACCAGAATATCTGGATATCCATCGGGATTAAGTTGCTCATAATACTGGCCTTCTTCTTCACCGCCATCGTTATCGACAACACCACGGCAAGGCTGACTCGAAACCGGATGGTGAAGTTTACCCTGGCCTTTGGTCTAGCGCTGACGGCAGGTAATATGCTGATCCTTTTCCTGGCGGACCAGGGGGTGTTCAGATGGCCTTGATGGAGAACATGAGGGTGAGATCCCCATGGATACTGCATTTCGACACTGGCAGCTGCAACGGATGTGACCTCGAGGTCTGGGCCCTACTGACCCCGAAATACGATGTGGAAAGGTTCGGCATGGTCAACAAGGCTAACCCAAAGCATGCGGACATTCTGTTGCTGACCGGACCGGTCACAAAGAAGTCGGAGGATCGGCTCATGACCCTGTACAATCAGACCCCAGGACCTAAGGTCGTGGTGGCATGCGGTAATTGTGCCACGAACGGAGTACCGTTCTTCGACTGCTACAACGTGGAAGGGGGCATAGACCGGGTGATCCCGGTCGACGTCTATGTTCCTGGATGCGCCTGCCGTCCCGAGGCGATCATCGACGGCGTGGTGCTGGCCATATCCAAATGGAAGGAGAAGGTGGCTGCCGAAGTGCCCATATCGGCATCGGAGGCAGGGCCGAAAGAGGAGCAGGAGACGGTCGAAGCTCCGGAGGCGAAGCCATGAACGACGAACCAACCCACAAGGAAGCGAAACCGGTCAATGATATCAAGTCCAAGATAGACCGGATGGACTTGAAGTACCCCAAACCGAGGTTGATCACCATCATCGCCATCGACAATGCTGACGGGACCTTCGAATTGATCTATGGGTTTCATTACAACAACCAGTATACCGATGTCCGTTACACTGTCAAGGCCGATGACGAACTTGAAAGCCTCTCGTCATACTATGCCGGCGCGGTGAACATGGAACGGGAGATAGTGGACATGATGGGACTGCATTTCAAGGGGATAGAAGGAGGCTTGCTGCTGACGCCGGAAAAGGGCATAGTCACGCCTCTCAGGAAACCGCTCAAGCCGGCCGTAACGGCCCCGCCAGCGAGCGCCGCTGCAGTGTCAACGGCAACACCGGCACCACAGGCTGAACCAAAAGAGGTGAAACTTTGAGCCGCACCAGCGTGATACCGTTCGGTCCTCAGCATTCCAGTTTCCTGGAACCGATGAACCTCAAGCTCGTCCTGGAAGAGGAGAAGGTGGTAGGGGCCACCATAAACATCGGCTATAACCACCGGGGCATGGAACATGCCATGGCCCAGGATTACAAACGAACGGTCTTCCTGTGCGAGCGTGTCTGCGGGATCTGCTCCTTCCATCATTCCTCGGCATATGTCCAGGCGATGGAGAACGTATACAACATAAAGGTCAGCGACCGGGCCAATCTGGTCCGCACCATCATGATGGAATGCCAAAGGCTGACCTCTCACCTGCTGGCCCTAGGCCACACGGCAGAAGCGTTGGGCTATGAGAACCTGTTCATGCAGTTCTTCCGGGAAAGGGAGGACATCATGATGCTGGTGAACCGGGTCTCGGGGAACCGGGTCCACTACAGCATGAATGCGATAGGTGGATTGAGGAAGGACGTGACCTATGAGCAGCTCAGGGACATCGAGAAGACCATGGACATCATGGAGCCTAAGTTCCTGGAGCTGCAGAAGGTGATCCGCAGGGACAGCACTTTCCGTAAAAGGACCAGGGGGGTTGGCGTCCTCAAGAAATCAGATGCGGAGGACTACTGCGTGGTGGGGCCGGTGGGGCGCGGAAGCGGCATGCCCCATGACATCCGTCTGACCGGATTCGCCGGGTACGGAGTGGACGGAATGAAGTTTCAGCCGGTCTTTTATGAGGAGGGCGATGTGTATGCGCGCAACATGGTCCGCATGGACGAGGTCATCCAGTCCGTCGACCTGATCCGTCAGGCCTTGAACCTGATCAGGGACGAACCGTTCCTTACGCCGGTCAAAGGGAACCCGACCGGGGAAGGGGTGGGCAGAGTGGAAGCGCCCAGAGGGGAGCTTTTCTATTTCGTCAAGGCCAAGGGAGAGGTGAGGCTCGACCGGATCAAGCTCCGTACACCGGCCTTCATGAACATACCAGCCATCGCCGCGATGATAGGCGGGGCACAGCTGGCGGACGTGGCGCCGATAGCGGTGTCGGTCGATCCATGCATATGCTGCTGTGACAGGTGATCCATATGTCGATGTTGAAGAGCACCCTGAAGAATCTGTTCTCCCGACCGGTCACCGTCCTCTATCCCACCGAAAAGGCGGACATCCCCGATACCAACCGGGGCCGGGTGGTGTGGGAAATGAAGAAATGCATCTGGTGCCGCCTGTGCGAGAAGAACTGCCCCACGATGGCGATCACCACCGACAAGGCTCTCAAAACCCAGACCATAGTGCGGGCCCGGTGCATCGCCTGCAACACCTGTGTGGAAGTCTGCCCGACGAACACCATCTCCATGGAGCCTAAGTACTCCGAGGCGGTGTACCTACGGGAAACGCACGTCTATGATCTGGCCCTGAAACCGTTCGAGTACCGGGTCATACAGACGCTTCCGAGCGAGAGGGTGATACTGAGGAAGAGGCCGGGCGAACCTGAGGTCGCGGAAGAGGCTTCCCCTCCTCCTTCCGAGAAACCGGTCCAAGGTTCCGGCTCGACCTAGGTGCTTCGATGGCGATCACATTCACACCACTGACGGATATCACGAACTACCTCACCCTGATCTTCAGCGCAATCGGCGTGGTGATAGTGGCGATCGGTGGGTTCTGGGCGGCCGGCAGGCTGCTCAACAACGCCCTGCGAAAAAGGTCCATGGACTACACCGCTGTCAAGCGTGATTTCACTCAACTGATCGTGCTGGGCCTGGACTTCTTCATCGCCGGGGACATCCTGACCTCGTTCGTGGCCCCGACCTTCAATGACCTGATCCTGCTGGCCGTGGTGGTTGGGATCAGGACGGTGTTGAGCGTTTTCCTGGCATGGGAAGTAAGGACCGCTTCCAAGGGAGAGGCCGTCTGATGGCCTGGATGGTGCCGGTCAGAACGTTCTGATCCGTCCGAGATCGCGGATAGTGCCTAGAGCAAGCAGACCTATCTCTGTGCAGGCATAGACCTTAGCATCCTCGATGTCAGCCTCCTCCAGGACCGGGGACATCGTATCGGCGCGACCCAAGTTCGTGAAGTCTGTGCCGGCCGCCAACGGCGAGAATGCCGGCAGCACCAATATCTGCTCATCACTGAAATGGAGGAAGCAGGGGAGCTTCAGGAACGCCCCGACCCGGTCGAATATGCGCACCGATGGATGTTCATGCCCTATGACCAGGGGCCGATGCGTGCTTTGTGCATGCCCATGCATGAAGGCGATCCCATCGATCTCGAAGCTGTCGGCCACCTCGATCCCAAGCCTTTGGGAGATGTTCGCCAAATAGTTGTCATGGTTCCCTTTCGCCACCTTGACCGTGGCGGTGTCCCTCAGCATCGAAAGTATGTCCCGGACATCCTTCCATTCCTGGTCCAGATTGCCGGAGAACTCGTGCTTCAGATCTCCCAATATCAGGACGGTGTCGGGATCATATCGGTCCATGATGCGGATCAAGGATTCCTTCATGGTGGCGGACTGGATCCTCGGAAGATGCACTCCGGTCTGTTCCAGCGCCGCCTCCAGACCGATATGCAGATCGGCCATTGCCAGGGTTCCCCGTTCCTCCATCCAAAGACAGAGGTCGTTGGTGACCTTGACCCCGGGAAAAATCTGGACGTTGAACATCGGCACCCCTTTTGGCACGGAACGAACGAACGTTCAGGACTTGAACCTTTTGAACATCGAAGGACCGGTTCCGGTTCGATCGGATCGGTCATTTTCGTGTGACCTATCGAAAACGATTTGACTAGGCAGAGCGTCCGCCAAGATATGATACGCCGTTCCTTTGTGTTCCTGCCTAGCGTCGGCAAGACCACCGAAAGGCGGATATGGAGCAGGGGCGCGACTACCTGGAGCGAGTTCCTTTCGGCGAGCACGATACCGGGTTTCTCCCGGAAAAGGAAAGAGGACCTTGACATCCGCCTCAACGAGGCTGAGGATTTCCTCAACCAGGAACGCGCTGAGTATTTTTGCGGCCTGCTGCCCTCAACGGAACAATGGCGCCTCTTCGATGAGCTGAAGCAGGGCGCCGCCTACCTGGACATAGAGTCGGATGGGATCGGACCGGGGCATGTGGTGACCATGGTGGGCATTCTCCGCAACGGCAAGATGACCACCCTGGTTCGAGGGCAAGGCCTCGATCAGACAGCGATCAAGGATGCGCTTGACGGGGTGAAGATGCTGGTCACTTTCAACGGCAGCTCTTTCGATCTGCCGATGATCGAACATGAATTCCCCTTCAGCGTCCCCCGGGTGCCTCATTACGACCTGCGCCACGTCTGCCCGAAAGCGGGTTACCACGGCGGCCTGAAATCGGTGGAACAGCAGATCGGGATATCCAGACCGCAGGAGGTGGAGTATGTCACCGGAGAACAGGCGGTGTATCTGTGGCATCTCTGGAGCAGGAAAGGCAATCAGAATGCCCTGAACCTGCTTACCAGGTACAACGCCGAGGATGTCAAGAACATGGAACCTCTGGCCGACCTCGTGTACGACATCATGAAAGAGAAGATGATGAGGGACATCAATGCCGGATACGAACGAAGAACATAGAGACCTGGCAGGATTCGACGGTCAGGCCAAGGAGATCGCGGACTTCCTTCTCACCTGCAAGAAGGTCACGGTGGTGGGCCACATCGATGCGGACGGCATCACGGCGACCTCCATAGCGTTCAAGTCGCTGCAGGACCAGCGCATGGACGTCAAATACAATTTCATCAAGAAGATAGACGAGAACGAGATCAAGCGGATCAACAAGATCGATTCTGACGGGGTGCTGCTGGTGGACCTAGGCAGCGGCTACGCGTCAAGGCTCGAACATCCAGGACTTTGCATCGCCGATCATCACGAGGTGGATCCTGTCGGGCCATCGCGTTCAAGGAGGAAAGGACAGGTGAGCCTGCTGGACTTCGACAATGAGGGCAGCAGGCACCTGAACCCGCATCTGTTCGGTTTCGACGGTTCAAAGGAACTGAGCGGGGCCGGGGCGGCGTACGCGATCGCCAAGGCCATGGACGGCAGGAACCGAAACCTGGCCCACCTGGCCATAGTGGGAGCGGTGGGAGATTTTCAGGATTCATCGGAATGCCGGCTCATCGGGCTGAACCGCAGGATCCTGGAGGACGCGGAAACGGTCGGTTCGGTGCGGTCCGCGACGGACGTGCGCTATTTTGGCCGCGAGACCAGGCCGCTGGTGAACTTCCTCAGATACTCCTCGGACCCGAGGCTCCCCCGCCTCACCAACGAAGAGGACATGTGCTACGAGTTCCTGAGGGAGCAGGGAATTCCGCTCAAAGAGGATGGCCACTGGAGATGCTGGGCAGACCTCAGGCAGGAAGAGAAGGATCGGATCGTAGCGGTCCTCAAGAAGATCCTGGCCGGATCCGATCAGGGACCAGAGGCGGCGTCACGCCTTATGGGGGAGGTATATTCCCTGGTCCGGGAAGAACCCAGGACGGTCATGCACGATGCCAAGGAGTTTGCCACCCTGCTCAACTCATGCGGCCGTTATGAAAAGGCACCCACCGGGCTGGAGGTGTGCATCAAAGGGCCACAGCTGAAGCGGGAGAAGATGAACGCCCTGCGCAACCTGCAGAACCACCGGGACAATCTGAAAGGCGCCATTGAGATGGTCAAGGGAAAGGACCGGGTCGTGCTTGGCTCGGTCCAGTATCTGAGGAACGGGGAAGGCTCCTTCTGCCTGCCGGTCGAGGACACCGTGGTGGGCATAGTGGCCGGCATGCTGCTCGGTTCTGGGGACATTCCTTGCGACCGCCCGCTGATAGCGTTCGCGCTGAGCGTAGACGAGAACAACGTCGAGATGACCAAGGTCTCCGCCCGGGGGACCAAGGAACTAGTGGAGAAAGGTCTGGACCTGTCCTCGGCGATGCGGCGCGCCTCCGAATCGGTGGGAGGCACCGGGGGCGGGCATAACATCGCCGCCGGCGCGACCATCCCCCAGGGAAGGGAGGACGATTTCCTGGCCGAGATCGACCGGATCATCGGCGCTCAGCTGGGCTGACCGATCAAGGTCAGGATTATCGCCTTCTGTGCATGCAGGCGGTTCTCCGCCTCGTCGAAGACGACGCTCCTCTCGCCATCGAACACTTCGGCGGTGATCTCCATGCCGCGGTGCGCGGGCATGCAATGCATGACGATGGAGTCGTCCTTGGTCAGCGAGACCAGGTCGGCATTGATCTGATAGGGTTTGAACACCCTCTCCCTCTGGGCCGCTTCGTCCTCCTCGCCCATGGATACCCAGACATCGGTGTAGAGCACGTCCGCATCCTTGACGGCGACCTTGGGGTCCTCAACCACTGATACGGTACGACCCTTCTCGCCGGCGATCTCCTTCGCCTTCCTGGTGAGTTCCTGGTTAGGCTGATATCCCTTCGGGCAGGCGGCCGCAAAATCCATGCCGGTCATCGCGGCGCCGAGCATCAGGGAGTTACAGACATTATTGCCGTCGCCCACGTATGTGATCTTTAGACCGTCCAGCTTACCTTTCCGTTCCATGACGGTCTGCAGATCGGCAGTTATCTGGCACGGGTGCTCGAGATCGTCGAGCGCATTGACCACTGGGACCCTGGAGTGCTCGGCAAGCTCCATCATGATCTCGTGCTTGAAGGCGCGGTACATGATCACATCGACATAGCGGCTCAATACCTTGGCCGTGTCCGCCACGGTCTCCCCCCTTCCGAGCTGCATGTCCTTTGGATTCAGGAAAATGGCATGTCCGCCAAGCTGCGTCATGCCCGCTTCGAAAGAGACCCGGGTGCGTGTGCTCGCCTTCTCGAATATCATGGCCATTGTCATATTCTTGAGGGGCTCGGCGTTGCGATACTTCCCTTTCTTGAGCTGCGCTGCCAGTTCAAGGACGTCCTCCAGATCGTCCTTAAGGTCCATCATCGAGATGACGTCACGTTTCTTTACCACCATTAGTATTACCTTCGAATCATCATGGCCATTGGTATGGCCGAGAGGTAGTGTCAATGCCAGGAAATTATTATAATAACTGACACCAGGGAGACAGAAGTCCTCGGTTGTGTCGTTTCGGAAACTAAACAGCCATTCCGGCCACTCGATGGACGGCCTAGGTAAATATCGTCCATCCATTGGGCAGGAACGAGAACAGGAAGAAGTTCAGGATCCCGTGGATCAGGGCGACGAAGACCAGGCTCCGGGTCTTCCAGAACAGTGATGCCAGTATCAATCCGACAAAGAACACGTAGATCATGTAGGGAATGCTGTGGTAAGGGGAGTGCATTATGGCGAATGTGGAGGCCGAAACGAGCATCGCCAATCCGGATCCCCAGTGACGTTCGATCCTGGCCTGAAGGAAGCCTCTGAAGATCAGCTCCTCTCCAAAACCGACGAACACCACCATGACCACCGCCAGAAGGGTCAGATTGTACAGGCTAATGTCCGGGATGAGCGAGATGCGGCCTAGCACGATGTACTCGGTGTTCGCCAGAATGAGTCCGATTACGATCGCGGCCGGCACATACAGACTATTCCACTTGGATGCCTGTTCCATTCCACCCCTGTTGATGAACTCCCAGGTCCTGCGCGCCTGGACCGATAGGAACGCCTTGAAATCCCTGATTCCTCCGGCGTTCTTGGCGATCGTGTTGTAGGTCAGCCTCCACAGGATGTACCCAGCGAGAATGGTTGGGCCATACATGAAAGGCATCGAGTATAGCGTATAGGTGAAGAACGTCGGCATCCCGATGTTCAATACCCGGAGCAATGAAATGAGCATGACTGCCTGGAATATGTCCGAGTAGCGCTCTATAAAGATGGCCAACAGCACGCATACGAAGATGTTCAGGAGATGCAGCGAGAGAGTGGTGGAGGGGTCGCTGAAGAAGGAGAACGTCTCAGCTGAGACCAACAGAATGAATGGGATCAACACCGAGGCCTTATCCCGCATCCCCCTAGGATTCGAATGTCTTTATTAAACCGTTCGCTCGGTAGAATAAATATGTAGAAAAAATGGTCAATGGACCGAACAGCATATCTGTCATCAAAGGCCAGGAACTGATCTCTTGGTCACGTGGGGAGTTGGAAAGCATCGGGAATCCATCCTTGGTTGGCGGAATCACGCCATTTCCGGCTCCTTGGAGCGGACAAGGATCGTGACCATCGACGAAGCACCATTGAATGAAGCGAACATACAAGGAAGGTTAATATGAGGGGTCTGAAAGGAAAAAATCTTCACCGTGCATTCGGTGTTCCCTTATGAATGAGACACGCAACATTTATTAATTGAAACGCGTTCCACAACTTCCAGCATGGCCGCGTTGGGGTAGCCTGGCATCCTGTGGGACTGTGGATCCTTTGACCCGTGTTCAAATCACGGACGCGGCCCTTCTTATCATCTTCTGACCACCTCGAAGTCCCTTTCGAAGAACGCTAGCTCCTTTTCATCGAGGATCTTGGGGTTCAAGGTAACGATCATGCGGGATTGGTTCATTAGGATCTCATCCCTCAGACCGTATAGCAAGCGCAATACCTTAGGTGAACCGTTGTTCGATATCAGATACTCGATCCCATCGATGGCCACCACCGTGTTGTGACCCACTTTGAGGAACTCGGTGATGGTATGCTCCAGGATCGAGAGGTTGGTGGGATCGATCCAATCCTGACCTGGATGGGATGACAGCCATATCACCGGGGTGCGCTTGAGCCCGTGCCGCTCTCGCAGATCGTCCGGGTAGGTACGGGTCACGATCAGACCCTCCACTCCGTTTGAGATCTGAGAGAGCAAGGTCTCGTACATGCCGTCCGCCCTGGTCTCCTCAAAAAGCAGGTAGCTTCCAGGCGCAAGCACCTCCTCCTCTCTGGCACCGATCATGCTGGTCAGGTCCTCCGATACCGGCATCACGGTGAACAGCCGCTGCCGGTATACGGAGAACGCCATCATCACTATGGAGGCAAAGAATCCGGGGGAGAGCTCGCTTGGCACCTTGATGTCATAAAGGTCCAATATGAAAAGGACCAGACCCCATAGATAAGGCATCAGCACCGCCAGCGAAAGCAGGAAACACTCTCTTCGCATCTGTTCGTCGTCTGACTGGCGCCAACGACGGACAAGCAGGGCTAGGGTCATAGCGGTAAAGGCTGCGGCGACCATCAACACTATCAGAGAGGCCAAGGAGGCCGGCAATCCATACCCGAACTGGTTGAAATCGACACTGCTCAGATTGTAAGCGATCAACAGGCCGATCAGCAACGAAAACACCGTGTAAAGTACCCGGTTCTTCTCCAACCATTTGCTGAGGGGGATAAAGGCCAGATTGGTGGACACGTATAGGAAACCGGCAAAGATCAAGACCACGAAAAGGACAAGGCCACGGGCGAAGAGCAGAGCCGAGGCCGGGTCCGAGGCGTTGATCATCAGGAAATCGGATATGCCAGCGGCCGTGAACATCAACATCAGGATCAGGAAACCCTTGGCGATCGCTAGTTGGCGATTCTTACGAAGGACCGAAATTCCCAACACCAGCGCGATTATCCCCGTGATCAGGGGGAGGACAGAATTCCACATCAGATTCTGGATCATCGAGGCCTAGGCTCCCTTCCCGATGCCCATATACGCTAATTATGCTTTCTTCGGTTGTGCATTTGAAAACTTTATCTAACCCCCGCCATGTACGTGGTTCGGTGTGACATTTGGCTTGGAAGGGTACCATCAACAAGATCGACGATTACCGCTGGGAAATACCCCAGGACTACAAACCGGGAATGCGCACCAGCGCCGTCATCTATTCCAATGATAAAATGATAGAACACGTCCTGAGCGATAACTCGCCGGAGCAGGCGGCCAACGTCGCCACGTTGCCAGGCATCGTCGGGAAATCCTTGGCCATGCCGGATATCCACTGGGGATACGGGTTCCCCATCGGCGGGGTCGCGGCCATGGATTCCGAGGAGGGAGTGATCTCCCCCGGCGGCATCGGCTTTGATATCAACTGCGGCGTCAGGCTCCTGAGCACCAACCTGGAGGTCAAGGACGTCGAGCCCCGGATCAAGGACCTGATCGGGACACTTTTCAAGAACGTCCCCTCGGGGGTCGGTTCGGAAGGCGTGGTCGATGTGGCCGCCAGCGAGATCGATGCCATCCTCACCGAGGGAGCCGAATGGGCGGTCCGCAAGGGCTTCGGATGGCAAGAGGATCTGGATACCACCGAAGAGGGGGGCAGGTTGAAGAATGCCGACCCGACCAAGGTATCCCAGAAGGCCAAGCAAAGGGGGATACCGCAGGTCGGTTCGTTGGGGTCCGGGAACCATTTCCTGGAGATCGACAAGGTCGATAAGATCTTCGACCCGGCCGCCGCCAAGGCGTTCGGCCTCACCCATGAGGGCCAGATAACAGTTACCATCCATTGCGGCTCGCGGGGCTGCGGGCACCAGATCGCCACCGATTACCTGCAGGTCATGGAACGTTCTCTGAAAGCCATGAACCTTAACCTACCGGACCGACAGCTGGCCTGCGCGCCGGTCAATTCCCAGGACGGGCAGGACTACTTCAATGGCATGAGCGCCGGGGCTAACTTCGCCTGGGCGAACCGGCAGATGATCATGCACTGGGTGCGGCAATCGTTCGAGAGCGTGCTCCATAGAAAGGCCGAGGACATGGAGATGAGGCACGTGTACGACGTGGCACACAACATCGCCAAATTGGAGGACCATGAGGTCGACGGAAAGAGGAGGAAGGTCTACGTGCACCGGAAGGGAGCCACACGGGCATTCCCGGCCGGACATCCAGAGGTCCCTTCCAAGTACCGCTCCGTAGGCCACCCGGTCATCATCCCGGGGGACATGGGCGCCGGTACCTACGTCCTGGTGGGAACGGACCGAGGCATGAAGGAATCGTTCGGGTCCACCTGCCATGGCGCAGGCCGCATGATGTCAAGGGCCACTGCCATCAGCACATACAATGCCTCGACGGTCAAGCAACAGCTTGAGTCCAAGGGCATCTACCTGAAGGCCAGCACCAAGGATGGTATCATAGAGGAAGCGCCGGGGGCATACAAGGACATCGACGATGTCATTGCGGTGGTCAGCGGTGCTGGGCTATCAAGGCCGGTCGTCAAGCTTACGCCAATCGGTGTGATGAAAGGCTGATACCTACCATATCGGGCCTATCGGAGCATCCATTGGACCGGAAGAGGACCGGAAGCCCCATACGGTCCAGCACGACCATGTCCCTCATCAGCAATGCAAGGTCACGCTCGGACAGCCCCTTCGGGTCGAAGGAAAGGATAAGCCTCGATCCCCTGACCAAAGCCTCATCCTCCAGGGCGAACAGGAACCTCATCGCCTTCTCGCTGGATGTCTCCAGTATCAGCTTGTCAAGTCCTTCGACCAGGACCACCGTGTTCCTTCCCTCGCTCATGAAGCGCATTATGGTCCTTTCCAGAAGGGGAAGGTTGGAAGGAGAGACCGCTTCCTTGACCGGGCGGTGGGCCAACCATATCATTGGGGTGTTCCTCAATCCGAACTCCTCACGTATCTGTTCTGGATGCCTGGGGGAGATTATCAAACCCTTACGTCCTGCATTGAGCTCGGAGGCAAAGATGCTGAACGACGTGTCCGTGCCCTTTTCCTCGATGGCATAGGAACGCCCCTTCTCCAGTTTCGTGGATATCGGTTTGAACTTCTTCCTTGAGAAGTCGTCCGAAGGTCTGATGTCGAAGAGCCGCTCCCGGATGATGGCATAGAAGAAGACGGATGATGTTATGAGGTTGGCAGGAGCCATGGGGGACGGGAATCCTATCCCAAACATCTCTAGCAGAGATATCATCAGCGGATAGGCGAAAGGCACCACCATGGCCAAGGATAAGACCGCCGCCAGCTTCCCGAATGAGGGATCGCGGCTGGCATGGTGAGCGGACCTCAGCAACTGCAATGTACAGCCTAAGAACGCCAGCATGACGAATCCGATGCCCAGCATCTCCGGGGAGTTGGGAATGAACCATCCGTAGTCGCCCATCCTGACCTTGACGAATATCAGGGCCGAAACGGTTCCGGACACGATCACCAACACCATGTACTTGACGCAATTCCTCTTGATCATGGCACTGTCGCTCTGGAGCGAAAAGAATGTGGCCAGGTAAAGGAACCCCCCGAACATGCACACCAGACAGAATATCAGCAGCCTGACGATCAGCGTAGCCTGCTCGATCGTCGGAGCGGTAAGGAACAGATAGTCCAGAGCCGATGACAACGAAAGCAGCATCATGACGATGAAGAACGTTCTGGATATCCACTGATGTGGGTTTCGGAAGAGAACGTAGGCTCCCATGGCCAATGCCATTATGGAAACCACGGCTGAAAGGGATAGGAACAAAGGTTGGATCATCGCGAGCATTGAGAATACGATGGCCGATTTGAAGCGTTTTTCTATCCAGATATCAGCAATGGTATCTCTGATCTATCCAGTCATGTTCCTCGATACGGATGTTCAGGAGAAAAGCACCTTTTCGGCCGCTTTTCGCACCTTCTCCTGGTTCGTCCCGGGGGTCGAGACCATGACCGCCCAATCGTTGACGCTCCGGGTCTGTATCGCCTTGGCCAGTGGACTATATTTCGATAGCGCCCTCACCCGGTCGCCGTTGATGATCGGCACTTCGGTCTTGCCTATGCGCGGTTCGGTAATGAGCAGCTCTCTTTCCGGCATATCAAGGATTACCTCCGATTCATCCACCTCTGCCCTATCCGCTATCTGTCGTTCCACCTCCTTGCGCTTCTCATAGGAGGTCAACGGAAGCAGTGAGTCCAGCTGTTCCGAATCGAGGTCGGAGATGAGCATTGAATAGGCCCGCTTGTACAGATGCCGATACCTCAGCAGGGTCATTATCCGGCTGGCCTTTCCGCCATCCTTGAGGATCCGCTCCGAAAGGCTGCCGTCGGTCTGTATCTGGATGTCCTCGATAACGCTCTCGCTGGCGTTCTCCACCGCCTTGCACAGCATCATTTCGGCGATCCTTACCGTGTGATGGAAGTAGACCGAAGTATACATGAGGGCCCGGGCTACCATCAATCCCTCGATCGCCACCACTCCGCTCTTGCGTACCGCTATGTCCCCATGATGCAGCTCTATGGTGTCCATGATCCTGTCGATATCGATGGTCCCATGGGCCACCCCGGTGTAGTAGGCATCCCTAACCAGGTAATCCATCTGGTCCGCGTCCACCGGTCCATGGATGACCTGCCTGAGGTAGTTGTTCTCGTTGAAATACGTCTGGACACCTTCGAGTGGCAGTCTCTTCTGGCCGCTGAGGTCTGGTCCTCTAGGGGAGACAATCAGGTCCGTCACCAGATCGGAAGATATGCCTTCCGCATCTAACAGGTCGGCAATGGTTCCCTGTTCGCCGATGATCATGCCCTCCTTCGGGTCGATGGTCCTTATCTCGCCCTTTATGAGAGCCTTACCGATGTCCGTGTGGGTCATTCCGGTCCGCTCCTCAAGGACGCATTCCAGGGTGTGGGAGTAGGGAGCGTGGCCGATATCGTGGAGCAGTGCCGCCGCCAGGACGCACTTCCGTTCGTGATCCGGGATGTCCAGCGCCGTGGCCATCCTGCTGGCGAGCTGATAGGTGCCGAGGGAGTGCTCCATGCGGGTATGGTGAGCCCCGGGGAACACGAGGTAGGCCAATCCGAGCTGGTGCACGCCATGGAGCCGCTGGACCTCTGCCCTTTGCAATAGGTCCAGATAGATGCCGCTCAGCTTGACACTGCCATGGACGCTGTCATGGATGACCTTATAATCTGGCACGGAGGGAAAATCAGGATTGGACTATATATTGGCTTTGAGACCAGGAACCCGGGGATCGGCCCCGGGAGCATGTGTTTAGTTGAAGCCGCCCTTTATCTTGTGCCGGTCGATCTTGATGCCGTTGGGCGCGACCACGATCAGGTTGTTACCGATCGCCGCCACATCGCCGCCGGTGTCGCGAGCGATGTTCTTCAGCTCATTGGTGATCTTCTTCAGGGTCTGCTGGTCGTTCTCGATCGGCGAGTAGTCGATGAGGACGATGTTGCCATTGTATACCGGCTGGCTGACAGATGTGACGTCCTCGAAGCGGTAGACCTCAGCGACCTTGATCATTCCGTTCCCGGCGAGCGGGCTGTCCTCTTGGAAGTACAGTGCCCCGAGGTCGATGTATTGATCTGTCTCAACGGTCTGAACGTCATCCTTCCCCTTTCTCAACGGCTTCTTCAACAGCGGCAAGTTGCATCCCTCTTTGATTGGTCCAGAAATGGGGTGACATAATATTAACATTTCGGCCTAAGAATATCTGGATTGCCAAGAAGGGTGCATCGCCCCGGTAGATCGCCTTGACGAAAATCGTTGAGCGACCCGTGAAGATCTATTCATATTATATGTGTCTCTCATATTTAAATATGATAATTCAGTATCGTATCACATGCCGATGTGAGCTATCTCTATGGGTGATGCATGTGGACGCCAGTGTCCGTTACGCACGACCTCAAAAGGTCGGTGTCTTCCATGTTGAAGGTGACGGTGCATTGCACCAGATTTCATGATTTAGGCAATAAGCGACAAATTTGATAAGGGCCCATAGTATCCTCTGTCCAATGGAATTCAAGGGGAAGGGAAGCTTTTTCAAGACCGGTTCTGTTGGCGTGATACTTGGTGTGGTCCTCAATATGATCGGTTTCATTTATACGACCAAATATCCATTCAGCACGACCTACCCCCAGGACATCTACTGGACTGGTACCCTTAACCTTCTCGGCATCGGGCTTGTCCTGATGGGCCTGGTCATAATCGTGATCGGCTCTCTCAGAGCGGATTGAAATATTTCACGCTTAGTCAGGCCACCGGCATGGATCGTCCGCATTCCAGTGTTCCACCTGATCCGTCACTATCCATCACCAGGTTCTCGTCGACGGTTGAAACAATACCGTCGGGTCAATGGTTCACCTTTTGGCTTCACATGAACGGTCTATGCCTTTCTTCTCCGGCGCACCACCATGAATGCCACTAGCACCGCGGCGACCGCTATGATCGCTATGACCAATATCAGTAACATGTTATCGTTCGATGTTCCCGGCGTTCCGGCGGTGGATGTCGTGTTGATGGTGAACGATACCTGTTGGTAGGCCAAGCCGCCTTGATCGTCTGCCGCAGTGACGTTCGCCCGGTGCATCCCGTCTCCCGCGCCGACGATGGTGTAGTTGTTCACGTTCGCCGACAATCTGGCCTGGGGTCCGCCGTCGACGCTGACCAGGAAGTAGGAGACCACGAACGAGTTACCGCTTAACGTCCATGTCAGCTCGGCGTTCTTCGTCGTTAACTGAGAGTTCTCCAATGGTGCGGTGATGTTCACGCTGACGGGGAACAGGGCATATACCGGCCCTGCGGCCAGGGATGTGGAGTTGATACCGAGGACCGTGGGCGCGTGCGCGGAGACCTGGTAGTAGTACGTACTATCTGCATTCAGTCCCGAGAACTTGATCGAATTCCCGCTCACATGCTTGACGTCCACCCCATCCTGGTAGACGACATAGTAGTCGACAGGGGCGTTGGCGTCGACGTTCAGTCCGCTCCATGAAAGGGTGATCGACTCTGGACCGAGAACGGCTGTCAGGTTATTGGGCGCGGCCAATTTGGTCAGGTTCATTTCCGCAGGGACCCCCTCCCACAGCGGTGTCGTGAAACCGTTCGCCCCGGCGTAGAACTCTAAGGCTAGGCTCGCGTTATGCTTGGCGATCCAGTCATTCGCCACAGATGGAGCTCCGCTCCTGAAGGCGACCGAGGTTAGAGAAGAGCAGTTCTCGAACGCCGACATGCCGATGGTGGTGACGCCGCTGCCGATAACCGCCGATCGCAGGGAGCTGCAGTTGAAGAACGCACCATACCCTATTGACGACACTGTATCGGGTATCTCGACGGACATTAATGAGTGGCAGTTCCAGCATGTGAGGGTTCCGATGCTGGTGAGCTCCTTTCCCAGGTTCAGAGTGGTTAAGGCGGTGCAATTGTAGAAAGCCCCATAACCGATCGCGATCACTCCATCCGGTAATGTGATCGATGTGAGTGAGGTACATTCATTGAAGGCGGACGAACCGATGGACGTAAGACCTGGACCGATGGCCACCTGGGTCAATCCGCGGCAGCCCTCGAACACGCTGTTGCCTATCGAGATGACGTTGCCTGGGATGATGATCGAGGTCATCGAGGTACAGTTGTAGAAAGCCCCGTCCCCGATGCTGATGACGCCTTCAGGGATCGTAATGGAGGTCAATTTGTAGCATTCCCCGAACTCTCCGGTCCCCAGGCTGGTCAGCCCGCTGGGGAGAGAGACAGATGTCAGGTTCTGACATCCTTGGAACGCGTTGTTCCCTATGTTGCCTACACTGTCCGGTATCGTTATCGACGCCAGATTGCATTGGTAGAAAGCATAGGCATCGATGAACGTGAGACCGATGGGAAGTGCGATCGATGTCAGGGATAGGCAGCCGTAGAACGCTCCGTTGCCTATTATGTTGACCGTGTTCGGTATCGAGACCGACCTCAGGGCCGTACAGTCATAGAACGCGGCGTAACCGATGCTCGTCACTCCCTGTGGTATGATCACTTCGGTCAGGTCGGTGTCTGAGTAGAACGCGAAACCCCCGATCGAGACCACGGCGTATCCGTCTATGGCGGCAGGAATGGTGACCACGTTCGCCGATCCAGTGTATGATGTGATCTCCGCCGCCGTGTTGTCATTGATGATCGTATAGCCGTAGTCCCCGCTGGTTTCTGCGACCGCGGGACTTGGGATAGATACGAAAGATGAGAAGACCACCAATGTGATCATGACGATTATAGCTGCCTTGTTCCGCATGTGAAAACCTACTGGTAACAACGATCGCAACTATGATATGAAGTTGGGCGGGCCTATTTAGACTTTACATCGTGTCGTTCGACCATGCTCCAGGAGGATCACGTCGATCGCCTCGGAAGGGAGGGCCGGTGGAACCTTCACCTCTCGTCGTATTTCCAGAGCTTATCGCCGACATAGTGAAGGT
Organism: Methanomassiliicoccales archaeon; assembly: GCA_036504055.1. Lineage (NCBI taxonomy): Archaea > Methanobacteriati > Thermoplasmatota > Thermoplasmata > Methanomassiliicoccales > Methanomassiliicoccales archaeon. The sequence continues at coordinate 32,411 of DASXVU010000019.1, forward strand.
TCTTGATGGACTTGCCGGATTTCTTTTCCAGCATCTCTGCGCCTGAGACCAGCGCCTCACCGATGGCCAGCGCGCGCTTGTTCTTGACATCCCTGACCCACACAAAATCACCCGGTTTGATGTCCTTGTCTGCGTCGACGATCCCCGGTCCCATTATGTCCGCGCCCTTGACCACATAAGGGACCGCCCCCATATCGACAGTGACATAGGATTTTGGAGGATCGTATTTCAGTACGCCTTTTACCGTAAGGAAGGCCTTTCCAGATATCACCAAGGCCAGAATCTCGTTGTTCACGAAGATGACATCAAAATCCGAACTTTCCGCCTTATCAATGGTATCCTTTGCAGTGAAGACCTGCATGCCGACCTTTGAGGATATCTCCTCCGATAACGATCTGATCTCCTTCTCCCGGAGCCTTCCCCTCTTCTTGATCCGGATCTCGCTCATGGTTCAGGTCACTTCTTCTTCCCGAACAATTTCGAGAATAAGCCCTTTTTCTTCCCCTTCTCATCCAGGCCGTCTTCCTCTTCCGCCTTTGCCTCTTCCTTCAGTTCATCCTTCTGGGGAACCATTGACGGTGATTCCTCTGTCTTCGGCTCGGATTCCTTCTTTGGTTGCATGACCTCAGGTTTTGGCTCATCCTTCGGAGTAGCCACGACCTCTTCCTTTATGGTCTCCGGCTCTGGTTCCATTTCATCAGCAACATCCTTTTCAGGAGGCGCTTCGGAATGATCCCTGCCTTCGGATATGTCGTTGGCCAGGTTTTCTAGGTCCTGAAAGTCGGCCATGCCCAGGTCGGCGCCGCATTTGGGGCACGAACGAGCGTCTATGCTTAGTTTTGCATCGCAGACCGGACATTCGATCTCGAGCTTCTGTTTTGCCATAACGGTACGTCAGATAAAACAGGACAGTCGATTTAACCATATCGGTACAAATGGCGACTGGAACATCTGATATGGTCAATATTATGGCCAATGACCTGGCCTCCAGACATGGATAGAGATAATTCAAGTCAGGATGTTTTCATGGTCGATAAAACGGCCCTATGAATCCGATTTCTCCCGGATGATCATCGCCCGACAATCAGGTTATATAGCTAAGAAAAGAATCGATAATGTCGGGGGAGTAGTCATAGAAGGTTCGAAGGTTCAGGTAACAAGGATGTTGTCTCTCCTAAACTCAGGTCTAGCTCCTTCCAGCCCTCACACCCTGTCATAGTTCCAGGTGCCGTCATTGAAGGTGACCATTCCCCCATCCCAATCTGTTTGTGGGAACCGACATGACCACGATCTTTCGACGAGCTTTCGATCCCTTATCGATGTTATGCCGAGAGTGGTTGGTCACAAAAACGGAAGCCTAGGTACGAGGAGTTTAATATTGAATGATAAATTGGTTTTCAATGCGATGGGGGTTATTCTCGGTCAGGATCGGCATCCTGGTCGTCACCATCATCACCACGATGTTGTTGTTACTGGCAGTGATCCCTCTTGCCGTTGGGGGGCTGGACATCAAGTTCCCACAGGACCAGACGACCGGTTGGACCTATGACAATTCCACCAACACGATCTCCTTCGTGGCACCGGTGCAGATAAACAACGGCGGTTTCTTTGACATTCAAGAATTCTCGGTCGGGATCAAGCTCACCGACCAGAACGGAAGCTTGATGGCCGAGTCCAAAAGCCCGCCCACCGACATCTTTGCCGGACGCACCAATCATGTGAACGTCGTGATGGCCTTGGACCTGGATAGCATCGCGCCATCCGCGATGAGGGAACTCGTATTCAATCAAACAACCTTGAACATGTCCCTGACCGTGTCCTCTTATTATATGGAGCATCTTGTGAACCTGCACATCGGAGCGAACCGGACAATGGACTGGACGCCTCTGATCGATAACCTGCAGTTCGATCTTCAAGGCCTTAAGATGCAGCAGAACGGCCCCTCATACTCCGTCCAGGTGCCGTACAGTTTTGATGCGGGCGACCTCGTTGTCGGAAAGCAGGTCAACGTAAGGGCAACGCTCCGCGATCAATCGGGCATACTTGGCATCGGTTCGGACAGCGTCATCATCACGAAGCACTTTGCTGGGAGGATGGGCATGGAGATCTCACAGACAGCAGCAGAGAGATTGATGATGAGCTCTGACAACCTGACGATAGAAGTCGCGGTCGATCTCCAAGGTGCGGAGTTCAACCAGACATATACAAGACAGTGGGAACCGTTGGTCTCTGACCTTCAGGTCGGTACCCCATCGATATCCTCTGTACCGCAGATGGCAGTGAAGGTTCCTTTCAGCTTCAATGCTTCCAGCACCGTCACTGGCCAACGTGTCCAGGTGGAATGCACCCTGAAGAACGCGACCTCCAACATATCACAGGGTTCCATTAATGTCATCGTTCAACCCCAGACCCAGGGACTTGTCCCTATGTCATTCACCAATGGACAGTCGTCCTGGTTCCTAAGACATTCCGAGGATTGGACGATCGTCCTCAAGGCGACGGTCATGGGGATAACGACCACGCAAACCCGGGCCTATCACTGGAATGCGCCGATGGGAGGACCATGAGCGCCCTGTCCCCCAGGTATGGTGAGCTAGCGAACGGTCTTTACGGCAGCGCCCGGGCCGTGGCCCAGTTCATCATCCTTCCCGTGGTACTGATAATGATCCTATCGTCATTGCTGGAAGGTACAGGCAACGGGTCCTTGCATGACCTGGACCTGGCCCTAACCGGGCTTAAGCTGACGTTCGTCATCTTCGGGTCCATCCTGGCGATCCTGTCGTTCTTCACCGAATTCTATCCGGCCGGCTCGATCTCCAGGCTCCTGTTCGGCCAGGTGCGCGCAGCTACGATCATTGTCCTGGGGTATACGCTGCTCATCAGCTTTGGAATGCACGAAGCCTTTAGGGCGGTCGGTCCCGACGTTGACCTGGTGTCACTCTTCTATCTGTTCGCCTTGCTCATCGTGTTGGGCATGCTTTACCTGGTGTGCGAATGGATAGATTACCGCTGGGTCTGGAAGAAGTCAAAGGCGGCCATCGATCGAACTCCCTATGTACCGAGGAGAAAGCATGAACCAGAGGACCCGAAAGCGCACCGGGTATGGCACGACTTCCGGTTCCGCTATGGCCGTCTGACAAAGGGAATGCGCATGGCCAAGGGGGCCCTGCTTCGCTACGTCATCCTGCCGATCGCCATCGTTATCGTGTGGAAGGCCCTGATCTCTTCGATGGGCAACACTATGACCGACCAGCTATCCGGGACGCTCGGCACCACGGTGGCTCTGTTGTTCCTCGTGGGCATTCCGATCGCGGTCATGAGCTTCTTCAAGGGTTTCTACAGTAAAGGTTCCGTCTCAAGGCTGAGCTTCAGCCTCATCATCGTAGCCCTTCTCGACGTATGGATCTGGTATGCCACGCTACAGGGAAGGTTCAAAGCGGACCTGGGGATGATCCAAGTGGACGTGGACTATCAGCCCTACGTCCTGCTCCTTATCTTCGGGGTGAGCCTGTGGGCGCTCTACTATGTGGTCGAATTCATATCATACAGGAAGGACTGGATCTCCCAGGGTTTCCAGCCAGTGGACGAAGGGAAAGCGGCCGAGCGCAGACTGCGAGAGAAGGCGCTGCGGAAGGCGAAGAAGAACAAGCAGAGGTCCTGATCATCGAATGTCGTTGGCGACCCGATCGGTTGATGGGCCCGAATCGTTGCGGGTCGCCCTCAACCGATATGAGCCGTTATTATTCCGTTCAATTGTCTGGCCAGGGAATTGTCAAAAGGGATAGAAGGATCTCCAAGCATCATCTCGATCGCTCTTTCGAACTTCGCCAGACATACATTTTATTGGTTTCCATCCTTAACATCCGAGGGTCGAGAAAAGAGATTAAATAATGCCCGTCGTCTAACTCAGGCTCAGGAAGGGATACAATGGGAGTAAGCATTGCAATCTGTGAATTGGACACTGATGCGTCGACATGCAAGAACGCCAAGACATCGATCCTGAAGGTCAACCTGAAAGATGTGACCGGTTTCGAGTCCTGCGCCGAATTCGACCTGATGGTCCCAATCGCCGCGGCCAAGACAGCTTTCGGGGCAGATTTCGAGGCCTTCGCTAAGCGCAACCGTGTGGACGCCGAAGCCGAGAACATCTACCTCGAGAAGGTAAAGAACGAACCCGATAAGCAAAAGCTTACACCACTGGCCAAGAAACAGTACACTGGATGGGTGGCGGTGGACAACGCATCCGCCGATACGCAGAAGAGGCTCCTGGAACTGGCAGACCCGGACAACCGGCTCACCAAGTGGGACATGCTTTCCTTTGACGAGATGGGAGAGACGTGCAAGAAATGTGCGGTCTCATGGGATGAAGGCAGGGGATGCATCGGAACCTTCGGTCCGGACAACTCGGCCCTTCCGGAGATAGCCGCCAAATATGGGTGCACCATAATAGCCAGCGTTCCTACTGCGGTCAAGAACAAGACCTTGTTCAACAAGGAGGATGCGGTCAGGATGCTTGAGGAGATCAAGGTCCTTAGGGAGAAGCTGCCCCTCGAGAGCAAGATGATGGTGAGACGCTACTCGGGAGTGCTGGACAGGCTCGAGAAGGTCGCCAACATCAGCGTCAAGTACGGGACCAGATACTACTTTTTGTGATCTGATACAATGGAAGACGGACCAGTCAATGAAGGACCAACGCTCTTTCCGGACATCCCGGAAGCAGTCCATTTGAAAAAGGCGTTCCATAAATATGGATTCAAGACCGGGTTCCTGAAGCTAGCCATCCTGAGGCTGGTCGCAGAGAAACCGATACATGGCTACGCCCTGATAAAGGAGATAGAACGTATCACTTCAGAGGATTGGAAGCCGTCTCCGGGGTCGATATACCCGGCATTGCAGACGCTGGTGAAGAACGGACTTATCACGTCCGAGGCCGACGGGAGACGGAGGATCTACGACATAACCCCGGCGGGGCGGGTGGTGCTCGAGGCGGCCATCAAGCATGCCAACATCGTGCTCGAGCACATCACCATCCTGCTGAACTACAAACCTTCCGAAGAAGTACCGGAGTAGGTTTGATCAGGACGGGTCCCTACTCTGATCTTCAGGCCTGCGGGCCGATGAAACGTCCTTGATGACGATCACCGGCTCGTTCAACCTTATCCTCATGTTCTGTTTTCTTAGGGCTATCTCGATCCGGGCCATCCTGAAGTTCATTTCCTCCACGCCCATGCACATCCTGTCCAATGACGCCTCAAGGTCCATGCCATTTCACTCCTGGTAATATCGGGAACAACGTCTGGAGATGTACTATCAGATCACTGCTACAATCATGCTTGATTCAGTGCCCGCAGCAAACGGGGCATCTTTTGTTACGTTCCACCTCGATGGTCTCCCAGTAGTTGACGGAGAGATCGCATGCCAACAACCTATTGGTCAACGGAACGCCCACTCCCGTGATCAGCTTGACCGCCTCAGCAGCCTCCAGGCAACCGAACACCCCGGCGGTATAACCGATGATCGGAATGATGGGTTTCTTGGCAGGGGGAGTTGGAAAGAGACATTCAAGACAGGGGGTCTGGCCCGGTATGATCACCGTGAGCTGCCCCGAGAACCCTTCGACCGCCGCGTGGACGAACGGAACATCTTCCGAGATGCAGTGGGCGTTGAGCAACTTCCGGGCATCGAAGTTGTCCAGACAGTCCAAGATCACCACGCTATCTTCCACGATTCCGCGGATCCCATCGATGCCGATCTTCGCCGCCTTGGGGATTATCTCTATCTCAGAGTTCATCTCCCGAAGCTTGTTGGCCGCCGAAACCGCTTTCTTTGTTCCATCCTTAACGTCGCCCTCCCAATGCAAGACCTGCCGATTGAGATTGGACAGATCTGGTGACTGAAAATCGACCAGGATAATCTTGCCCACACCAGCCGCCGCAAGATACATGGCGGCGGGAGACCCCAGTCCTCCCACTCCCATGATGGTGACCGTTGATCTCTTCAAAGAACATTGACCGGACTCCCCAAAACCTTCGATCGCCATCTGTCTGAGGTAACGGGTCCGATCGGTTTCGCTCAGGTTCTGGCATTGTGAATTCATGGACTCAGGACGTTGAGCACCATACCTTGTGATAATACTTTCATGTGGCTACTCGGTCAGACCTTGAAAAAAAGTCGATGTTCGAGGGCCTACCAACTCCGAACGACCTGAACAAATGTGATAACAGAAAACGGACAAAACAAGAAACAGGAAAGAAAGGTGAAAGGGGGGAGTTGCCTCCCCGTTATGGTTTGGTCGGTCCTTTCTTAAGCCAGGATCACCGGGCGCGATCCGACACCGAGGTCGGTGGTCGTTTCCGATGGGGCCCGGTCTACGGACAGAGGCTCAGAGCAGAGATCGCTCTCCGAGGGCAGGTAGTTGCAGTCACCGTTGTATACTGCCTTGAAGAGATACTCTCCAGCTGCGAGCGGCATGTACCACTCCGACTGTGCCTTTCCGTCCGCGTTCAGAGCCACCGGTCCATTTCCGACCATTGTCCAGGAAACTCCGCCGTCAGCGCTGACGTAGAAGGTCACAGTGCCGGATGGCACCGCGCACCCCGCTGCGCCGTAGACCGTGGCGTTGTCCCTAACAGACTGGCCGAGGACTATGGACTCGGTCCCGAGGCAGGTGGTCGTCATCGTTGCGGCCTTCAGGACCTTCAGGGGCTCTTCGCACACCGCGCTGCTCGAGCAGCGGTAATTGACATCACCGCTGTAGACGGCCCGGAAGTTGTAGTTTCCGGCCATCGTGGGCATGTACATCTTCGATGTTGCCTTACCGTCCACCAGTGCTACGCACGGGTCGTAGGTGTACCAGTTGCCGCCATTGTACCTAACCTGGAAGTCGACCGTCCCGGTCGGGTTCGGGAACATTCCGCCCAGCCCCTGGACCGTGGCGTTGTCGGACACTGACTGTCCCAGGACGATCTCCGTCGCACCGAGCTCGGTGTGAGTGGCCGACGCGGCCGGGTTGACCACGAGCTTCTCATCGCACATTCTGCTTTCCGAGGGCAGGTAGTTGCGGTCGCCACTGTAGATCGCCTTGAACAGATACATTCCGGTTGCCAGCGGGGTGTAGAACTGCGACGATGTTGCGGAACCTGCACAGAGCTTGACCGCGCATCCATACTGGGTCCAGCTGACACCATTGTCAGCCGAGGCCCAGAAGGTCACGGATCCGGTCGGGGTCGGGAATATCCCGCCTAGGCCGGTAACGGTCGCATTGTCCTTGACCGACTGTCCGAGGATGATGCATTTGACACCAAGCTCAGTCGTCGTCACGGAGTTGGCCGGATTGACCAACAGCCTCTCGTCACATTTCTGGCTCTCTGATGCAAGGTAGTTGCAGTCTCCGCTGTAGACCGCCTTGAACAGGTATATTCCGGTCGCGTACGGAGTGTAGTATGTGGACGATACCGCCGATCCTGCGCAGTCCAGTTCAACCGCACAGCCATACTGTGTCCAGCTGGCACCATTGTCAGCCGAGGCCCAGAAGGTCACGGATCCGGTCGGGATGGGGAATTCCCCGCCGAGGCCGGAGACGGTCGCATTGTCCTTGACCGACTGTCCGAGGATGATGCACTTTGCACCGAGCTCGGTGGTGGTAGAGGATGGGCCCTGGACGACCTCCAGCGGTTCATCCTTATCGCCGTCTGCCGACATCTTGTAGTTGATGTCTCCGCTGTAGACCGCCTTGAAGTAGAACGTTCCGGTCTTCAGGGGCATGTAGATGTCCGAGGTGGCCTGCCCGTTGCAGTCAAGGGTCTTGACCCCCCCATACTGGACGAAGTTCTCCGCGCCCGGTACCAAGACGTAGAAGGTCACGGTGCCGGTCGGCATCGGGAACTCTCCGCCGAGGCCGGAGACGGTCGCGGTGTCGAAGGTCGACTGTCCCAGGCTGATGCTCTCGGAGTCCAGCTGGGTAACGGTGGTGCTCTCGGCCGGACAAACGCACAGCGGCTCTTCTGTCTCCCCGCTCTGTGAGGGGTAGTAATTGTTGTCGCCGCTGTAGATCGCCCGGAAGTTGTAGTGCCCGGTCTTAAGGGGCAGGAACCAGTCCGAAAGGGCCTTGCCCTCTGTGTTCAGGGTCTTGACGGTTCCGTACTGTTCCCACGGGCCGTCACCATATCTGACCTCGAAGGTCACGGTGCCGGTCGGCATGGGGAATGGCGCACCCTTCCCGTTTACCGTCGCGTTGTCGGTAACGGACTGTCCGAGGGTGATGCACTTGCATCCGTCGCAGCTACCAACGACATCGAGCTGTTCGGTCCCAAAGACGCTTGTGGACGGCTCGAAGATGCTGTCACCGCCGTAGACCGCCTGGAACTCATAGTGTCCCGGTGCGGCCGGGGTGTAGGTCTCGGAATATGCCTTGCCATCGACCAGGATGACCGGGGATCCGATCATCTCCCAGCTAACACCGTTGTCGGTGCTGACCTGGAACGTT
>DASXVU010000020.1 GCA_036504055.1 Methanomassiliicoccales archaeon
CCGGCGCAGATGAATGGTATCTCTATGCCCTTCTCGATCAGTCTCTCAGCGACCTTCGGGAATGCGGACATGGTGGTGGTCATGAGTGCGGTTCCGGTTACTAGGTCCGGCTTGCTCTCCTCGACCTGCTTCACAACGTCACCCACTGGTACATCTCTGCCCATGTCGACGACACCGTATCCGTGGGATCTCAGCATGACGGCGGCGATGTTCTTGCCGATGTCGTGCGGGTCACCCTCGGCGACCATCATGACAACGTTGCCCTTCAGGGCTCTCTCGCCCTTCATTGCCTTTTCGGCGGTCTTGATCCCCTTATCGAAGGTATCGGCAGCGACCATGACGTGCGGCAGGTAGTAGATACCCCTTCCGTACAGTTCGCTGACGACATCCATTCCCTTCAGGAGTCCCTTCTCGACCAGCTCCTCGGGGCTGAACTTGCCCAAGGCTGCCTTTACATCCGCCTCGACGTCCTTGTACTTCATGTACACAACGTCCTCGGCGACCTTTCTCAAAACAGTATCCTTGGGCAGGAGCCTCTCCGCGATGTCTTCTGGATTCTCTTTAGTTTCGACGAATATATCGTAGCGTCTAAAGATCATGTCATAGTTAACATTGGATATGTCAATCATTTTGATACCTCGAATAGCACCCACAATTGCGGATCTCGATCCTCCTCATCTATCGCATCTGTGACCTCTCCAAGCATTTCAACGGAGACCATTTCCGACTCGGCTCTGTCCATAGGACTCACCTACTCTTGAGGTTCTGATTCCGTGCCCTTCAAGATTCTTTCACGCCTTTTCGCTGTTAATGGAGAAACGATCTTCATTGCGACATCGACGAAGTGTTGCGACAAAGGAGGCATTTCTTCGTCGATCTGGTCCCATTCATTCCTTATGGACTTCAACTCTTTTTTCAATTCTTCGGATGATGCAACACAGACGATGATCTCATCGATGTGATGACGGAGCTTCCCATAGCGCAGACCGGCCGTTTGGTGTTTCCCCGCTATCTCAGGAAACTTCAAGAAGGTCTGCAAGGCCGCAAGGATTGCCGCAACGATGCTTATTATTCCAGTCACGATCAGAAGGGCATCATTCTTCGCTGAAGAAAGGCTGACGAAAGCGCTTGAACCGATTATGACCGTAAGAATTGTGACTATGAACCCCAGGACAAATCCCATGTGTTCATAGTATGCGGCCGCCCTCAAATGCCCTATCTGTTGGATCTTGACTCCCTTTAACCAACTGTGAACTAGTTGCATCTCGTCTGACTTTTCAAGATCGGACCCCATATCCTCCATTCCCCCCTTTGAAAGAAGATTATGGATGAAATTAATTTAGCCAATATATAGCATTATTCATAATAAATAATCACAGCTATACTTACGATTGATATATGTGGTGATATTATTCAATATTTGGAAATTGAATTACATTGTCCTGACCATTAATTGAATTTCCTGCAGGATCCCAAATTGACAGGAAGTGAAAGCAGGTGATTTCTGTGAAAGGACAATCTCAAACCCACTAATCATTTTCTATCAGGAAAGGGGGCGAATTCTGACTCTCCAAGAATCTCGACGACCGATAAGAGAATTGCTCATAAAAGGACGAAAAGGGGGCGTCTCCGCCATCCATATGCCTCTTTTTCCAGTGTGGCCCGGCATCTAGAACAGTTACCGGGATGCTAGAGGAATTCGAACATAACGGATTGTTGTCGTTGGGACTCTCTTAGGATGAGCGTAAATGGACCGCAAGCATCAGCTGAAACAATCTCAGGGGAATGCGGCCTTAAGCAGCTGAGGGACAAAGCGGTTCAGCCCATGACCGACCCATGGTCCGATGATGTTGCTCGTCTTCAATGCCACTGCCGCCAACAGTATCGCTTGGACGATCGTGGAGATGATGAAAGGATTACCATCAAGATACTGGCCATGCATCATCACAAAAGCGACTATTGAAGTGACGACCGCCACCTTCATCCCGGTCAGTCTCTTGAGGTAGAGAAGAAGGACGCCCCTGAAGAGGAATTCCTCACCGATAGCGGTCGAGAACATCATGATGACATATGCGGTATCCCAGTTGCCTCCAGTGACGAGAAAATAGGTGACTGCTATCATGACGAAGGCGCTGCCAAGTCCCAATATGAGGCTCATACCGATATTGCGGTTAGTTATCCCGACCTCTGCAAATACCCTTCTGACATTCCAGTGCTCCATTATCATCAGCAAGATGGCGGGGATGATCAGGAACAGAAATATCTGGGCGAAGATCAGCCCCGAGTAGGACCATTCCGAAAGAACGATAGAGATTGGATAGAGAACGACTATGAACAATCCCATGATGAACAGGGCCAACACTTTTCTCAGGTATTCCTTTCTCTTCAAGGCACAATAGACTACCGGTATTAGGAGCCCCACAAGCATCAGGGCTATCGGAAAATAACCAAGGTTCATGATGGCACCAAATATGATGGAATGCATCGAGTCCGATCTGAATAGTTAATGGTTGAAGGTTTTTCAGAAGGACAATCACTCATTTGTTTTGGTTTGAACTCAATTATTTCACAAGGGCAAGGATTTCAAATACCACAAGCTCCTGTGAACGCCGATTGAATGATCAGCGGCTCATCATCCTTCGGGTCAGAACATAGACAAAGACGAGGTCGTCGATTCTGATGGAGCCAACAATAGACGATCTGGACCCGGATAAACCCATACAAATCCTCATCGTGGAGGATAACCGGGCGGACTCCCTATTGTTGCGAAACCTGATCAAAGAGACCGGAATTCCATCCGATCTGACCGTGGTCAACGACGGAGAAAAGGCCATACAGTTCATAAGGTCGCTAATGAACAACGGAAACCAATTCCCTGACCTGGTCTTACTGGACATTAATCTTCCGAAAAAGAACGGACATGAGGTACTTTCCTTCATGAGAAAAAATGCCGGTCTTGACGATTTGTGCATTGTTATGTGCTCTGGGTCGATCTCGGAGGAAGACGAGGTGATGGCACGACTTAATGGGGCCAATGCCTATCTGGTCAAGCCAATAGGAGCTACGGAGATGGAAAGAATGATCGAAAGCATCAAGGCCATCCTGATAGCGTTGAAGGAAGGAGAGACAGCTCCCTGGTTCAAATGAGAGAAGAGTTCGCGTTTCTGAAATACTTGCGAAAGTGTCTTATCGCTTATCCCCGAATCGCCCGCTACGCTGCCGCCGGTCTGTGTTTCCGGCTTTCCTCCTAAGAACGTCCGACTCATCCGGCGGCGCGTACCGCTGTTAATTCCTGAACATTTAACTAGCCTGGAAGAACCCACTTTCTGTAAACGACATTAATTTCCAGAGAGCATTAAGAGTTTAATTGGCTAAGCGATTATTTTATTCGATAATCAATCCCATCGGCTAGCATTAAGTAGTCGCAGCTCCCAGTTTTGTTTGGTTGAAACGACTCTGGAAATGCAATACGATCAGATTGGAAGAGGGAGGCCGATCGTCCTAGTTCCAGGGGGGGTTGACGGGATGGAAGAGCTGGGAACCCCATGCCATACGGCTGTCATCAAACAGGAGGGTCATCAGGGTGCAATTGTTGTCGGTACAATATGGACTGGAAGCCCGGGCATTGCCTCCCGGGTACTCGTTGAGTACCGAGAGCGAGTCGCTCAACAACACCCTCAATGGCCTCGATCTGAACGAACCGTTCGATATTGTTGCCTGGTCGTTCGGGGCGGAGATCAGCCTGGACTATGCCCTGAACCATCCAGATATGGTACGCACATTGACGCTTATCGAACCTCCCGCTGTCTGGGTGTTCGGCGGGAAGGATCCCGAGGATGAGGCTTTCAGACGCATGCAAGAAATGGGGAGGACGATAAGGGGCTCGGTGACGGAGGAACAATTGATGATATTCCTGCACGATGCTGGAATCGTGCCAGAAGATGTGGATCCCCGGACCCTTCCGCAATGGTCCGGGTGGAATATTCACAGACAGTCGCTCCTCAACACCATGGCGTCTATGGAACATAAGGATGATCCGGCCAGGTTGAGGAACTTCGAAAGACCGGTCCTTTTGGTCAAGGGCACGGGTTCGGCGTTGTGGCTGCACAAGGTCATCGATCTGTTGGCAGACAATCTTCCGAATTCTCGAGTGATCGAGCTTCCTGGTGGGCACGCCCCTCAACTGGTCTCAATGGACAGGTTCAAGGAGGAACTCAGCAGGTTCCAGGGATGATAACTTACATCTCGTCCAATGTCAGTCAGGGCTTAGGTGAATAAATTGGCCACAATTGCCCTTCAGTTCATATAGGCCAAGACCTAAATGTGGGCGAATGGTTTTCGGCTTTGAAATCGCCCTTGAGTCAGTTCGGCAACTTCTTGACGTATTTGATGACCGAATTCGCTGCCGTCGCCCCTTCACTGCAGCTGGTGACGATCTGCCGGTACTTGCCTGGATAAGCTACCGCATCGCCCGCGGCGAACACGCCCTTCCTTGAGGTCATCATCTGCTGGCTGACCCGGATGCCTTCGCCCTCCAGGTCAAGGTTCCAACGCCTCAGGTTCTCCGGTTCCGGTGTCATACCGACCTTGATGACCACCATGTCCACCGGGACCTCCTCCTCAGCATCCCCGACCTTCAGCACGACCTTCTCGACCTTGCCATCCCCTTCGATCCTCAGTACCTGGGCGTTCATGTAGGTCCTGATCTCAGACTCCTCCACCCTCTCGATGAAGCAGTGGTCCGCTCGGAATGTGCCCCGGCGGTGCACGATGCAGATGTCGGCGATCTCGCAGACCATCAGGGCCATCTCGAGCGCGGAGTTGCCTCCCCCGACGAACATGACCCTCTTACCGGCGAAACCCTCCTTGGGGGGCATCATGTAGTGAACGCCCCTGCCCTCAAACTCCTCCGCCCCTGGTATGTCAAGCTTCTTGGGTATGAAGAAGCCATTGCCAATGGCGACGATGACCGCGGTGGCAGTGTACGACCCTTTGCTGGTCACGACCCTGAAACCGTCCGGAACATCAATGATCTCCTGGACTATCTCGTTCTCATTGATGCTGCAACCTTTGTTCAGCGCGTGCTCCACAAAGCTCTTGGAGATATCCTTGCCAGTGACGACCTGGGTTGTGGGGAAATTATGGATCTCCTTTTCCGGATATAGCATTCCCGGCTGTCCGCCAGCCTCCGCCGCATCGATGATGACGGTGCGCATCCTGCTCTGCACCGCACAGATGCCTGCCGTCAAACCGGCTGGCCCGCCCCCTATGATGACCAGGTCGTAGTCCATCGATTAGCTAATGGGAATTGCATATTAAGATATTCTTCCTGGCTCATCCTGATTCGCTCTCGTTCATGTAACGCGTCAAAGCAGCGGACTACCCCCTCAATATTCTGGGCCTATCTGGATCATACATGGAACAAAACTTATCCATAAGCCCATGACGAAACGTCTGACACATCCATTAAATAACTACATCCATTATGCGCCAAACTACGTAGTAGCATGCTACGGGGTCTTCCTGAAGGTGACCGGTAGATGAACGACCGATATTTGATTAATAATTTGATGCATATGCTTCGGCCAGGATTGCTCGCATCGGCCGCTGTCTGTCTGGAACCTTAGGAGAGATCAGGAATGAACGATAATTGTCTTGCTGCCGTGAGGATAAACCAAGACCTCTGCAGCCGATGCAAGGTATGTTACTCCCTTTGTCCGTTCGATTCCATCGATCTTCAGCCGGAAGAAGGGAGATTGAGCATCGACATCCAAAAATGCCAGGTCTGCGGGATCTGCACCAGTGCCTGTCCCGTCTCGGCAATAGAGATGTCATATTACGATTACGAAGGACTATTGGATTACGTCCGTTCGGCAAGCGGTGAGAAGCCGCCAGAGACCCTGGTGGTGATGTGCAGAGGGAACTCGCCCAGAAACGGGGAGGTGGAGGACATATTGTTCTCCCAGGGTCTGAGCGTTACAGGCTACGTCCCGATGCGCGTTCCCTGCGCCGGACGGATCCCGACCAATTTCATCTTCCACGCCCTGAAATCGGGGATCAGGAACATCGTATCGATCCAATGCCATGACGAGTTCTGCCGAATGAAGGAAGGTACCAAGATCGGGACCAGAAGGATGCTCCTGGGACAAGCCCTCGTACAGCAGCTTGGCTACTCCGAGAACGCCCTCAAGGTCGTGAAGTATTCTCGCAAGGCGATACGCAACAACACAGAGTGCGTCGGTTGCGGCAAATGTGTTTTCATATGTCCTTACGGCGCGATAAAGGGAGAGCCTTTCTCTACCCCTGCGACGGACCCAGAGAAATGCATGGGCTGCGGTGCCTGCCAGATCGTCTGCCCGCACCACGCCATCCAAGTGAAGGGCTACGAGTTCGAGCACATCATGGCCTCGTATGGAGGGGCAGTTGAGGCGATGAAGGGACGAGGAACCGGGGCATCGGTCCTAGTCATCAGCTGCCAGTGGTCTGAGTATGCCGGTCTGGACAATCCCGAAAAGATCCTTAAAGGGAAGAACGCCATGATCCTGGAGGTCCCTTGCTTCAAGGGAATGGACCCCGTTCATGTGGTCGGCGCCTTCGGGCGCGGTTTCGACGGGGTCATGGCGGTCATCTGTTCGGCTGACGACTGCAAGCTCCATCACGGAAGGGACACCTCGGAAAGGCAGCTCAATGTCCTCATGGCCTACCTGAAGAAGCTGGACCTGCTCGACCGGTTCGAGATACACGAGCTGTCTCCCAGGTGTGATGGCGAGTTCGTAAGCAAGTTCGAGGCCTTCTATGAGAAGATCTCGCTCATGGCGCCCAGAACGTGCGCTCTGAAGAAGGAGGACTAGCGATGACCTTCAGAATACTGTCAAAGAGACAGCTCGCCTACAAGAAGACGCTGTTCGAGGTGGAGGCCCCGGACGTGGCCGCCAAAGCCCTGCCAGGCCAATTCCTTATCGTTATCGCCAGAGAAGGTGGAGAGAGGGTGCCCCTGACCATCTGCGAATACGACCGGCAGAAGGGGACGGTATCCTTCGCCTTCCATGAGGTGGGCAAGACCACCAAGGAGTTGGGCACGCTGAACGAAGGGGACCGGCTGTTCAACGTCACCGGGCCGCTGGGCAATCCATCCAACATCAGCAGGTTCGGCCGGGTCCTTTGTGTGGGCGGAAGCATCATGATCGCCCCGATACTGCTCCAGGCAAAGGCGTTGAAGGCGGAAGGGAACCACGTTACCACCGTCCTGGGGTGCCGGGGAGATGAATTCCTCTTCATGAAAGAGGAGGCATCGGCCGTCAGCGATGAGGTCCATGTCGCTTCCGACGACGGTACGGCAGGCACCAAGGGGCTCGACTTCCTCGAGGAGCTCGTTAGCAGCGAGAGGTTCGACCGCTGCGTGGTCATGGGTCCGGTCGACATGATGAAAAGGGTGAGCGAGATCACCAGACCATATGGCATCCCGACGTTCGTGACCCTTACCCCGATAATGATCGACGGCATGGGCATGTGCGGGGTTTGCCGGGTCACGGTCGGCGGTAAGATGATGTTCGGCTGTGTTGACGGCCCAGAGTTCGATGGGCACCAGACGAACTTTGACGAACTGATCATGCGCCAGCGTACGATGCTTCCGGAAGAGAGACTGAGTTCCATCCTTTGGGAAACGAACGGAGGCTGCAAGTGTGAAAGGAAATGAGCCTGGGAACGTGGAAGCGACTGCCATTTCTTTGAAGGATGAGGATGTCCCGATGCCGAGGCAGGAGCCTCATGAACGGGTCAAGAACTTCAGCGAGGTGGCCCTGGGCTATACCGAGGAGATGGCGCTCAAAGAGGCCGCCAGATGCCTGAGGTGCAAGAACCCCCAGTGCCGGAAAGGTTGCCCGGTGGATGTGCCGATACCCGAATTCATCGAATGTATACTGCAGGGTGAGTATGCTGAAGGCATAGCCCTGGTCAAATCAAAGAACGCATTGCCGGCGATCTGTGGACGGGTCTGTCCGCAGGAACAGCAGTGCCAGATGAAGTGTGTTAAGGGCAAGAAAGGGGATCCGGTCAACATAGGACGGTTGGAGCGTTTCCTGGCCGATTGGGAGAGGGACAACGAAGGCTACTGGCCTGAGGCACCGGCCCCGACCGGCAAACGTGTCGCGGTCATCGGGGCGGGACCGGCCGGGCTGACGGCCGCCGCCGACCTGGTCCGGTCGGGTCATTCGGTCACCCTTTTCGAGGCGCTGCATGTCGGCGGAGGGGTGCTCAGCTACGGCATCCCGGAGTTCCGTCTGCCCAAAGAGATCGTCCAGAGGGAGATCGACTACGTAAGAAGGCTGGGCGTCGAGATCAAGCTTGGCTATCTCATCGGTAGGATCAAGACCATCCCGGAACTGTTGGGCCAGGGCTACGACGCGATATTCATCGGCAGCGGTGCAGGACTGCCGCAGTGGACCGGCTGCCCGGGGGAGAATCTGGGCGGGATATACTCGGCGAACGAGTTCCTGATCCGGGTCAACCTGATGAAGGCATACGCGTTCCCAGAGCAGGACACGCCGATACGGGTCGGAAAGCATTTGGTGGTGATCGGCGGGGGGAACGTGGCCATCGACTGCGCCCGCATATCGATGAGGCTTGGAGCGACCGTCTGCCTGAACTACCGGCGCTCCCGGAACGAACTTCCCGCTAGAAGGGAGGAGATCGAGAACGCCGAAGAGGAGGGCCTGGCATGCAAGTTCCTAAGTGCCCCGGTCGAATTCTATGGCGATGAGAAGGGCTGGGTAAAGTCGATGCGGTGCACCTGCATGGAGCTGACCGAACCGGACGAGAAAGGTAGGCAAGGGGTCCAACCGATCCCCTGTTCAGACTTCGAGATCCCGGTCGATACGGTCATCATCGCCATCGGGCAGACCCCAAACCCGATCATCCAGCGCACGACCGAGGGATTGATGACAAACCCGCGGAACGGGACCATCGTGGTCGATGCGGAAGGAAGGACCAACCTGGAAGGGGTCTATGCCGGAGGGGACATAGCCACCGGTGCGGCGACCGTCATCAGCGCCATGGGCGCCGGAAAGCGTGCGGCCAGGTCGATCCACAGGTATCTCATGGAAACACCGAGGGGGGAGCGAACATCGACCGGAAACTGAGGATCGCGTTCTACTGGGCGGCCAGCTGCGGCGGCTGCGAGATAGCCGTGCTGGACATCAACGAGAAGATCCTCGATGTGGTGGAAGCGGCCGACATCGTCTTCTGGCCAGTGGCAATGGACATCAAGTACGACGCGGTGGAGGCCATGCCGGACGGTCACATCGACGTCACGTTCTTCAATGGCTCGATCCGCAACAGCGAACAGGAGCACATGGCGAGGTTGCTTCGCTCGAAATCAGCCACCCTGATCGCATTCGGTTCCTGCGCCCATGAGGGCTGCGTGCCCGGCCTGGCTAATCTCAGCGACTCAAAGGGGATATTGGGAACGGTCTACCATGACAATGGCCAGGTCATCCCCAATCCGGAGACGCCGGTGAAGGAAGGGACGCTCCGGATACCCAGGTTCTACGACACCGTCCGGACGCTAGGCCAGACCGTCGACGTGGACTATTATCTGCCCGGCTGCCCCCCGCCGGTGGCGTTGATCACAAATGCGTTGGAAGCTATTGTGAAGGGCGAACTGCCTCCGAAAGGGTCGGTGCTAGCACCATTGCCGGCAGTGTGCGACCAATGCCCACGCATCCGTGAGAACAAGCTCATCTCCAGCATCCGCCGGGTGCACGAAACGGTCCCGGAACCGGAACGCTGTCTCATGGAGCAGGGGATCATCTGCATGGGGATGGCCACCCGCAGCGGGTGCGGGGCGGCATGCCTCAAAGTGGACATGCCCTGCACCGGCTGCGGCGGGGCGGCGCCGAACCAGCCTGACGTGGGTGCCGGGATGATCACGGCCCTGGCAGCCATTCTGGACCTGGACAAGGACTCCGGGAAGCACTCCGATGAGGAGGTGGTCAAGCTCATCGGGCAGATCAAGGACCCGGTGGGCATCTTCTACATGTATAGCCTGCCCTCGTCCATCCTACAGGGGAAAGTGGTGAAACAATGAAGGAGATCAATATCGACCCGATCACCAGGCTTGAAGGGCATGGCAGCGTTTCCATCTTTCTCAACGACGCCGGCGAAGTGGAGAACGCGTACCTGAAGGTGCCTGAGCTGCGGGGATTCGAGGCTTTCTGCGTTGGACGCCCGGCCGAGCTGATGCCCCAGATAACCAGCCGGATCTGTGGAGTATGCCCGGTGGCGCATCACCTCGCTTCGGTGAAGGCGCTGGATGCGGCGTTCGGCGTCTCCCCGCCCAACACCGCGAAGAAGCTGCGGGAGCTTCAGTACATGGGCTCCTTTATCGGTGACCATACGCTGCACTTCTACTATCTGGGCGGGCCGGACTTCATCGTCGGACCGGATGCTCCGGCGAACAAGCGCAACATCCTGGGTGTCATCGAGAAGGCGGGCCTGGACGTGGCCAAGGAGGTCATCAAGCACCGTGCTTACGGCCAAAAGATCTCTGAGATCATCGGTGGTAAGTCGACCCATCCTGTGGCAGGCCTGCCAGGTGGCATGAGCAAGGCCCTCAGCGAGGAATCGCGGCTGTCGGTACTGGAGATGTCGAGGTCTTCGGTCAAGTTCGCCCAGTTCACGCTCCAACTCTTCCACGATCTGGTATTGGACAACCCGAAATACATGGACATGATCAAGAGCGATGCCTATACCATGAGGACCTACTACATGGGCACGGTGGATGCCAAGAACCGGGTCAATTTCTATGACGGCGAGGTGCGCATCGTTGACCCATCGGGAAAGGAGTTCGAGAGGTTTGCGGCTAAGGACTATGCCGAGCACATCATCGAGCGGTCGGAGGAATGGACCTATTCCAAGTTCCCCTACCTGAGGAATGTCGGCTGGAACGGCTTCAAGGCCGGGGCGGACAACGGCATCTACCGCGTTGGTCCGCTGGGACGCCTGAACACCGCTGACGGAATGGCCACGCCTCTGGCCCAGGCGGAATACGACAGGATGTTCGGAACGCTGGGCAAGCCAGCGCATGGGACGCTGGTGTTCCATTGGGCAAGGCTCATCGAACTGTTATACGCCTCCGAACGGGCGGTGGAGCTGGCGAGCGATCCGGAGATAACCGGAACCCACGTCAGGAACATGCCCGGAGCACCCGGGGAAGGGGTCGGCATCGTCGAGGCGGCGAGAGGTACGCTCATTCACCACTACCGTCTTGACCAGGACGCGCTGGTCAAGAATGTCAACCTGATCGTCGCCACAACGAACAATTATCCGGCCATCTGCATGAGCATTCGGGATGCCGCCCAAGGCCTGATCCATGGAGGTTCGGTTGACGAGAAGGTCTTGAACAAGGTGGAGATGGCCTTCCGGGCCTACGATCCCTGCTTCGGGTGCGCCACTCACTTCGCGGTGGGACAGATGCCCCTGGAGATCCAGGTGTATGATGACAAAAAGCAGCTGCTCAGAACGGTGACACGCTAGGTCCAGGCTGCATGGCCGCTTGTCTTCAGGATCAAGGTGGCAAATTGTACGACCACACTCGGGAAATGGAGGAGGAATTGAGGGCCTGGCTGGATGGGGCGACCGGGGCGGTCGTGGCCGGGATCGGCAATGCCATCCGCTCGGACGACTTTGTGGGCGTGAGGATCGTTGAGAGCCTCGAGGGAAAGGTATCCGAAAAGGTCCATCTGATCGAGTGCGAAACTGTGCCGGAGAGCTTCGTGGATGAGATCGTCGAGGTCATTCCATCACATGTCCTCCTGATCGACGCCGCGTTGCTCGGCCTGGAACCGGGATCGGTCCATCTGTATGAGGCCGAGGAAGTGACGAACGTTCCCTCGATATCCACCCATACCCTTCCGCTCAGGGTGTTCTGCGAATATGTCAGAAAAATGACCGGCGCTAGGATCGCCCTATTGCTGATCGAGCCGACGAACGTTGACTTCGGCGAGGGACTGACCCCGGAGACCGAGGCGGCCGCCATAAGGGTGGAGATGGCGCTCCTGAAATATCTGCCCTGACGAAGAACCAAAGTTTGTAACGTTCCGTCATTTGTTTTGACCCGGAACACGGATCACTGTTCAGTGCCGCGATGTCGTTTCTGTCCCGCCCTCATCGATGATCATGAACGTACGAAATATCGAAATTTCGCGGAGCTAGTTACAAATCCCGAAATGATTGATTTTGTATAAAATCGGATATCTGGCACTGCTCATATTTTCAATATCAATAATAGTAGGCGACCAATTCTGATTATATACCACTAAATTGAGTTCTTTCCCAAGGTGTCGGAATATGCACGCACTCGAAACATCGAGGATATTGACCGAGGAATACTCTGCGAAGATACTCCTCGCTACAATGGGAAAACCGAAAAGCGCTTTCGAACTGAGCGAAAAACTAGGGGTCCCAATAGCCGCCTGCTATCGCAAGATAAAGATCCTGGAGGATTCTGGGCTTATCAACTGCGTAGAAAGAAGGTTGACCCAGGCAGGAAAGAGGATCAGTCTGTACAAATCGAACGTGAAGAATGCCCAGATCGTTTTCGAAAGGAACAAGATCCGAGCCAACATCGAGTTGATCGACGGGACGTCCCAGAACTCTACGTTTGATGTTGACATGTCCGTGTTCATGGAAATGTCCAAACAACCTATCTAAGGACGGTATTCTTCGAATTTTCTTAGGGACATGAAGACCCGGGACCTGGCCTTCATGATTCTGGCGATGAAACGATAACATCTCAAAGAGGTCCGGATTAGAGGCTGATCACATATGGAAAACACAATCAACGAAGGCTCGGCATACACTCCGGACCAGATCGACGCGCTGCGCGAGATCGGCAACATTGGGGCTTCGCACGCCTCGACAGCGCTGACCACCATGCTTCATCAGGACATCCTGGTGGACGTGCCGGAATGCTACGTCTGCAAGACGCTTGAGGCCCCCTACGTATTGGGAGAGCCAGAACAGTCCGTGGTCGCAGTATACCTGGGAGCGAATGGTAAGGAGAAGGGAAGCATGCTTCTGATCCTCACCGAAGAAGTGGCAACCAAGATGACGGACATGCTGTTCTCACAGAACCACAACTCGACCCGGAAGTTCAGCGAGGAGGATCGGGAAGCGATCGCTGAGATCGGCAACATCTGTGCCTCAGCCTACCTGAACGCCATTTCGGGTTTCCTCGGAATCACAGTGCTACCCACGCCTCCAGGCATCGCCGTTGGAATGCTCAGTGCGGTGATGGAATATCCGGCACTGTTAGCATCCGAGGACCATGAGAATCTGGTCATCATCAAGACCCATTTCATCACGGACCAGCAGAAGTTCCCTGCGTACTTTATTTACATCCCCGACACGGAGACCGAGAAGTTGCTGATGGAGAAGTTCGGGATCCAGTGACAGATGCCCCTTCGGTTGGACCGATTCGGCGGTGTCTCTCTTGAATAAAGACCCCAGAAGGAATGTCATTCCTTCGGAGGTCATAATGAGGACGTCTGATCGACCATATTTGGTCCAATAACCCGCATACTGGAGGGCGATGGCCGCAGCTTCCTTCGCTCCGAAGCATTATCAATATCATATTTCCGATATGCACCATGAACGGCTTTCCACTGGTGCTTCTTAGAATCTTCCTTCTCGTGGTCGCATACGCACTGATCGAGATCTAAGGTGAGATGAAAGAGGTGACCACGCCATCGATATGGGATTCGAGACCCTTGTGGATGGGATCACTCAGAACCTTATTGGCCTGGACGGAGCGCTGACCAAGGCGACTGATGCCGTTGATGAAGATTATTCGAAGATAAAGAATCGGATTGAAAAATTGTTCTCAGGGGGAGGTCAAATAACTGAGTTAGGGAACGTAAAGACCGATATATGTCCTGAAACCATAGTAGTCCGCGTCCGTGGTGATCGTTCCGCTCAAGAAGTATCCTTCCCGGTTAATAATTCCGAATGTGATATTATTATGGCAACCCTTATAATACGTCGAACAGCGATATATTGTTGCATATCTGGAAGGTGAAGATGCTTTTCGAGATCTTCGTGGCTGCTCTATCCATTCTCTTATTCCTAAACATGTGGATATTCAGCATCATAATGGGCCGCCGTCCGTTGATGATAAAGGCGGGCCTCATCATGCTCCCGATGACATCGGTGGCCTGCCTGGTTGAGATCATCCAGCTCTATTCTGACAATCTAGAGGTCAAAACCATTCTTTACTACGTTTCCTCGATGCTCTTCATCGTCGTCTTCACCTGCTTCCTGTTCATGGCCCTGGAGATCACCCAGAGGTTCGACCCGTTCAAGACAAAGATATTCCTACCTCTGATGATCGTACCATCACTGGCCGCATTCGCAATACTCACCGATCCGTGGCTGCACTTCTTTACCAGTTCACAGAGCCTAACGGACGGTCATTCCATGCTGGATCCTATATTGATCGTAGGCCCATCCTTCATGGGCTACATTTGGATCGCCTACTTTGACATTGTCGGGTCGGCATTCGCTTTTTACCTCTTCCTGTACGTCTACCGAGATGGGTCCAAGGGCTTGGCATTTGCATTTCTGGGAGGGGTGGTGCTCATCCATTCCTATATCATCGCCTCATATTTCTTTCAAGATCTCAACGCGGTCTACCCTGGAAATCTGGGCTATGCCATATCCGCGGCGGCGATCTATCTGTACTCCTTCAAGTTCGGGGTGTTCGACCTCGCCCCGGCGAGCAAAGAGAAAATGCTTGACGTGATCCAAGACAATATCATCACCGTCGACTCCCGCGGCCGGGTGACGATAGTCAACCACGCATGCCAAAGATACTTGGGAGACCAGGCAAAGGGAGTGATCGGGAAATCGTTCTCGGAGGTTTTCACATCTTTCCCTTACTTCAAAGGCCTTCCATATCTGAATGACATCAAGGACCTGCCGCCCGAGGTCGTCGACCCGTCTGGTCGTAGCTTCGAGGTTAATGTCGAGGTATATAGGATCGGCTACACTGCAACACTGGGGAACCTTATCGTACTGCATGAGCTCACCGAGCGGAAGAAGATAGAGGAGCTCATGCGGAAGGCCGAGGCCCAGGAAAAGCTGGCGGAGAGCGAGCGGAAATACCGGATGGTGGTCGACAACCAGACCGAGGCGATCATCTCATTCCGGCCTGACGGGAAGGTCACCTTCGCCAATAAGGTCATCGAACAGTATCTGGATCAGGTCGGGATCCCCTTTAGTGAGCTGAATGTGTATAAATTCCCCAACTTTTGGGATTCCCGGGGCTTGAACAAGTTCATCACCAGCATGACCTTGGAAAATCCGGTCGGCGAGTATGAGCATGTCCTCTTGAGACCGAACGGCCGCACTCAGAACATCCTCTGGAGGGCGAAGGGAATGTTCGATGAAGAGGGTGTTCTGCAAGAGGTGCAGGCAGTAGGCATCGACATTACCGAGCGTCAGCGTCTGGAGCAGGAGATGGCCAGGAATCAAAAGCTGGAGTCCCTCGGAGTCCTGGCCGGAGGGATAGCACATGATTTCAACAACATGCTGGCCTCCATCGTCAGCAACACGGAGATCGCCATACTAGATCATCCGGAGGACGAAAAACATGTCCACCGCTTGCAGGAGTCCGTTCGTTCGGCCATGAGGGCAAGGAACCTTACGCAGCAGCTGCTGACCTTCTCCAAGGGAGGACAGCCGGTCAAGGAGGTGGTGGACCTGAAGGTTCTGGTCCCCTCGACGGTGGAGTTCGTTCTTGCCGGTTCCCAATTGGTCCCCACCGTTGACATAGACAGCGGGCTCCGAATGATATCGGCAGACCCGATCCAGATCGAACAGGTCATCAACAATCTCATCATCAACGCGATGCAGGCCATGCCGAACGGGGGAAATCTATCCATCAGGATGAAGAATCTCGAGACGGAATCGGAATCAGGCTTGGGAGATAACCATCCCCGGGTCTGCATCGAGATAAAGGATGAAGGCTCAGGAATTCCCCAGGAACATCTGGACAAGATCTTCGACCCGTTCTTCACCACCAAGGCGACCGGGACCGGTCTCGGCCTTTCCACCGTCAGATCGATAGTCAGGAATCATGGGGGGACCGTTACCGTCGAATCCATGTTGGGGGTGGGGACCAAATTCACCGTGGTCCTCCCGGCGACCGAGGACAACGCCGAACAATCATCCCAGATGCATAAGGTCGAGACTGCCGGGCATGGGAGGATCCTAGTGATGGATGATGAGGAGTCCATCTTGGATGTGCTGCAGATGATGCTGGAGAACTTCGGCTACAAGGTGGAGGGAGTCAGGACCGGTGAGGAGGCGATAAAGACCTATCAAGAACGTTTCTCATCCGGGCGGCCGTTCAACGCGGTCATCATGGACCTCACGATACGGGGCGGCATGGGCGGGAAGGAGGCCATACAAGGAATCAGGTCCATAGACCCTTATGCTAAAGTGATCGTTTCCAGCGGATATTCCAACGATCCGATCATGGCCCACCCTCAAGAATATGGTTTCGCCGATGTGCTGCAGAAACCCTTCACGATGCAGGACCTCTCAGCCAAGATAGAAGCAGTCCTGGCAAAGGATGGCGACCGGACATCGGCGGTCAAAGCGGAAACGCCTTTGACGGATGAGGCGACCAGGTGAATTCCGATGGTTCCAGCATGCCCGCCCACTCCTTAAATACCGCTTCTCGAGATCCATCCTAGGTGAGCAGGGTCGTTCCCTGGTCGAGAGAAACCAGAATGTTTCTTAATCGGATTATTACCTCGTCCATCTCTTCCATGCCGATCGGTTTGAGCAGATAGGCGCCGGCGCCGTTGCTGCGCGAGCGCCTAATATCCTCGATTGCGCTTGAACCTGAACACATCACGACCATCGTTTTCGTGTTTCGAGCGTTCTCCCGGATCGAGACCAGAACCTCATGGCCGTTCTTCTTGGGAAGATTGATGTCCAAGAGCACTAGATCGGGGGCCAAAGACTCCCCCTTTGCCGCAGATTCCATGACCTCGATGGCCTTTTCACCATCTGTCACCAAGGTGACAGATGTCGGCATGCCAGTTTCTTCCAGCAAGGCCTGGACCATCCTAGCATCGGCCCTATTGTCCTCGACCAATAGGACTCGCATGCAACGGTGGCCCATCATTTCTCTATCTCCTCGGCAGCGGTTGGCCCTCTGATCCGAATCTCCGGTCCTTTGTTTTCATTGAGGGATGAGGATGCTCCATTCCCTCCTGATCGGATCTGAGTTCGTGCGAACATAATGTCGTACGATTAGTACCCTGCATATTTGAACAAGCGTGCAGTTTACAGCGATATTTTTACCGGAGAGTGATTGCGAACCTTCGGGAATATTTATACAAACATCATCTCGACCGCTGCATCAAGTTGGTATTTCACCTACGACAATTCCATTCGTCGACCGCCAAATCTTACTATATGGCGATGGTGCCGGCCAAATACGCCCGCCGTTTCTATTTCATGAACCTCCTCCGATCGGAGAAGGAGCCTCCTTCCCTTGGGGCCATCCAGCCAGGATATTCAGGGCGGAGCCGGCTCACATCATCAAGGCGGTTGAACTCGTCATCACTGAGATGCAGTGAAGCAGCTTCGAGATTGTCCCGGAGTTGACCCACCGTCTTGACCCCGATGATCACGCTGGTCACGAAATCACGACTTAGCAACCAAGCCAACGCCACCCTGGCCACGGAAACCTGGCGGGCATTTGCTATCTCCTGCATAAGGTCGATTATGGGATAGGCCCTTTCCATGTCCACCGGCGGGAAATCGAACACGGTACGTCTCAAACCCTCCGGTGCCATCTCTCCTTTTCTGAACTTTCCGCTCAGAAGGCCACCGGCCAGCGGGCTCCAGATCAAAAGACCTAGACGCTGGTCCTCGAGCATTGGAACTATCTCCCGCTCGATGTCCCGGCCGGCTATGCTGTAATATGATTGAACGCTCTCGAATCTGGCCCAGCCATGAACATTAGCCTGGTGGTTGGCCTTCATCACCTCCCAGGCGCGTAGGTTGCTGCAGCCCACGTATCTGACCAATCCGCTCCTCACCAGGTCGTTCAACGCACCCATGGTCTCTTCGATGGGTGTGGTAGGGTCGGGGGCATGTATCTGGTAAAGGTCTATGTAATCCGTCTGGAGGCGTTCCAGACTTGCCTTTACCTGACTCATTATATGCTTGCGGCCCAGTCCAGCGTCGTTCGGTCCAGAACCCATGCCACCTGCCACCTTGGTGGCGATGACGACGCTCTCTCTTGGAACCTCCAAGCTTTTCAGGGCCCGACCCACCATGCGTTCTGATTCGCCATTCGAATAAACGTTGGCGGTGTCTATCATATTGATACCGGAGTCAAGAGAGGCCTTGATTATCTCGTTGGCCTGCTCCTGCTTCAGTTCGCCGATGGCTGACCAAACCCCGCCTCCTCCAAAGGTCATCGTTCCCAGGGTCATTTCTGATACCAGAAGACCGGTCATTCCCAGTTTCTTATACTTCATGCCATTCCCCATTACCGAATAGATGGGGAGTTGTTCTGAATCCGTCTTATATCAAATTACCTGGTCAGCTTTTTTCGGGAGGATGACTGATGGAGCATCGTTCAATTGCTTGTTAAGAGCACCGAGCGGTGGATAAGGCCGAGGATTACGTCGTTACCATTGAGTGTCGCCGGTGGCATAGAGGGTGCACTTCGACTGATGCGGGACCTGATCCAGAACTTTTCCGTAGCCCATAATGGATGGACCTCTGTAACCTGCCCTTCCGTCAGTTCCTGCGACGCTTGGATATTTGGACGCGACCCTCAATCCTAGAGGGTGCGTCCAGCCGACGCAATTCCCGTTTGCCCCCAGGTTCAGCGCACGAAATCAACGTCGTCGTTGTTCTGCCTCGCCTGCTGATATTGTTGCGGTTGGGGGGAGGGATTGCGCGCATACTGTGACTGTGCTGGCCCCCTCGATGGCTGAGTGTTCATGCCGCCCATTCCGCGACTGTCCAGCATGTATTGGCTCTTGGCTCCGGTTATGATCAGGAGGATCTTGATCGTTCCAGTCAGTTCTGGCTCTATGGAACAACCCCATATGATCCGGGCCCTCTCGCTGATGGACTTGGTCACGATCTCGGCGGCCCTCTGGGCCTCGCCGACCGTCATGTCCGGCCCTCCGACCACGCGGATCAGGGCACCTTTCGCTCCCTTGAGATCGACCTCGCCGAGCATCGGGGAGGTGAGCGCCTCATGTACGGCCGCACCCACGCGGTCATCGTTGTCCGTGTTCCCTTCGCCGATTCCGACGAATGCCACGCCGCCCTCGTTCATGACGGTCTGGATATCGGCGTAGTCAAGGTTGACCAGTCCGGGCTTGGTGATGATCTCGGTCAGCCCCTTGATGGTCTGCATGAGCACCTCGTCTGCCACCTTGAATGCTGCTTCAACGGGAAGCTTTGGGACCATTTCCAGGAGCTTGTCGTTCGGGACGACGATGGTGGTATCGCAGACCTGCCTCAGCTTGTTAAGGCCGGAAAGGGCGTTCTCCATGCGCATCGTTCCCTCTGCCTTGAAAGGCAGGGTAACGATCCCCAGGGTCAGTGCCCTGATCTGTTCCTTGGCGATGCCGGCGACATAATGCGCTGAACCAGTTCCGGTCCCGCCCCCCATTCCTGCCGTCACGAAGACGATGTTCGCGCCGCTCAGGAAGTCCCTGATCTCGCTGTCATTCTCGCGGGCAGACTCCTCTCCGACCTCTGGCCTCGCCCCTGCTCCCAGCCCCCTGGTCTTGGACTTGCCGATCAATATCTTCTTCGGCGCCCGGATGGTCAGCAGGTGCTTGGCATCGGTGTTGATGGCGCAGAGCTGCCCCCCAGCTATCCCGGCGTCTACACATCGGTTGATGGTGTTGCTGCCACCGCCGCCGCATCCAACGATCTTGATGCAGACGTCCAAAGATGCTGCGATCCTCAGTAATTCCTCGTCGGTCGAGCTCATTGCCTGCGGTGCTGGCTGATATGCAGGTTGTGCCGCTGCCTGTTGATTTCCCATCTCTGCATTGGCCGGTTGCTTTACTCCAGCGTTAGCTAGCGCTTCTTTAACAAAAGAACTTGGCATAGTGCATCCCTCTGAACCGGTATTGTCATCCAGGATATAAATAATCCTAATCTGAGAAAATATTCTAGTGGCAGCGGCCAAGGAATGACGGTCAGATACAGAGCGCTGGGAGGTTACCATCCTTTCCTTTATCTGGCAAAGAGGTCTTGAAGACCTATGTTACCGGACCGATCATGCCTGACCGATCGCGGCGTCCCTTCATAATGGTTCTCTGCCCATCGCACAATTGAGATGCCCGTACAACCTTCCCATGCCATCCACCGGGTCATTCTACCTTGCATGAAGCGGCCTCTTAACGGACGTATATCAATCGGTCTCCAAAGGATAGAAGACCGGATCGATTTCCAAGGAGGAACAAAACCGGTTTGGTCCATGATGCTTGTTTAGAAGAGCTTCCCCATGTCCAGCTAAGTTCGATGTCAACAGCGTTGCCTTAAACCAAAATGAAACCCGGGATCACGTCGAGACAGATGGCCGCTTCAGTATTATTGAATGTTGGAATCATTTGTCTAGGCAATAAATACTATTCTCCCGTTAACGTGTTGGTTAAGAATGGCCACGTATAGGATCAGGATATTGGTCGTAGACGATGAACCGGACATCTGCACCTTGGTGAAGGAACATCTGGACAGCCCAGGGGACATTGAGGTCCATACATGCCATTCGGTAAGTGAGGCCAGGAAAGCCCTTTCCACTAACACTTATGATGCCGTAGTCTCTGATTATCAGATGCCGGAAGAGGACGGCATCTCATTCCTAAAATCGTTGCGAGCGAAGGGTGACCGAATCCCTTTCATCATTTTGACCGGTAAAAGCCGAGAGGAATTGGTCATCGATGCCCTGAACAGCGGTGCCGACGCATATCTTTTGAAGGGAGGTAAGGCCGGGATACCCTTCGCAGAGCTCAGCCATCACATCCACGCTGCGGTGAGAAGATATCGGACAGAGGAATCGACCAGGAGCCATAACGAGGAATTGCGGGTGGTCAACGAGGAGTTGGAATCGGCCGAGGTTGAGCTTCGGGCCCAACTGGGGGAGATAGTCCGAGCCCAGGAAGAGCTCGGAAAGGAGATGGCGTTCTCAGAATCCCTCATGGACAGCCTTCCGGGGATATTCTATCTCTACGAGGCAGAATCGCTCCGCCTGGTCCGTTGGAACAAGAACCATCAGCAAGTCAGCGGCTACTCTCCTGAGGAGATGATTGGCAAGCATGTCCTGTCCTGGCATCTTCCTGATAACTCCGAAGCAGTGCTGGCTGCCATCAATAGCTGTATGGAGGATGGACAGGCGAGCATCGAGGCCCCTCTGCTCATGAAGGACGGGCGCCAAATTCCCTTCCTGCTAACAGCGAGGCGATTCGATACCAAGGACACGTCCTTCTTCATGGGGCTGGGAATGGACATCGGCGAACGGATCGAGGCCGAGCGCACTTTGAGGGAGAGCGAGGTCATGCACCGGGCCATCCTCGACAATGCCGGGCTCGGTCTTGGGTACTGGACCGTTGATGGCAATCTGATCTTTACGAATTCCATCGCGGCCGATTATCTTGGCGGCAAACCAGAGGACTTCATCGGCTGCAACGTCGAGGATCTTTTCGGAGAGCTGGGAAAGACCTACCTCGAACGTATCAAAATGGCCATCACCTCAGATAAGCCAAATGAATATGAGGACCTGGTCTGCCTTTCTGGAAGGGAACTATGGCTCCTATCGGTTTTCACCCATGTGCCCGGCCCGACCGAAGAGGAGAGCGGGATCCTGATATTCTCTCATGACATCACCGAAAGGAAATACATCGAGATGGCCCTCCATCTGGCGAACCGCAAGCTCAATCTATTGTCAAGCATCACCAGGCATGACATCAACAACCAACTCGTAGCGCTTACTGGATATCTGTCGTTATTGGAGGGGGATCATGTCAGCGTTTCCTCCGAGCAGCGTCTCATCAAGGCCAGGACCGCGGCGGAACGCATATCTTCCATGATCCAGTTCACCAAGGAATACGAGGATATCGGAGAAAATCTCCCGACATGGCAGGATGTACGATCGTTGGTCGAGAGAAGCTCGGCAGAGGTCTGTCTCGGACATGTCCGGTTGCAGAACGAAGTACCATCCGGCATCGAGTGGTTCGCTGACCCTCTAATCATCAAGGTGTTCCATAATCTGGTCGATAACGCGCTCAGGCATGGATGGACAACCACCCTGATTCGGTTCTACGTCGATGAGAAAGACGGTACAAGGTCGATCGTTTGTGAGGACGACGGAGCCGGGATCCCTGTCTCGATGAAGAAAATACTGTTCGCACGAGGTACTGGAAAGGACCATGGATTTGGACTGTTCCTATCGCGCGAGATCCTATCGATCACCGGTATCCAGATCACGGAAGAAGGGAGCACGGGATCGGGGGCTCGATTTGTCATGAGACCTCCCAAAGGTGGATTGAGAGATTCAAAGACATCTATCGATCTGATGGATCAACCTTTCTGAGCTCTCCCTGGAATATCCGATCTCGATGCATATGCTCCTTAATGGTCGATAATCCAGCGCAATTACCGCAATTTCGATCTAATCTGCTTCCACCGCTGTATCTTTTTGAAGGGAGCAGAGACTGGAAATTCATTCTGAACAATCAGGATCCAACCTGATTGGTCCATGGGAGATTTTCTCGCTATTACCGTTATTGATAATTGGCGAACAGGCCGCATATACAAAGAGCGCCTTTTTTCGCATATAGAGGGTGAGAACAGGGAATCCTCTCCGAAGCAGATGAAAAGGATGGGCCACAGCATCGAAACAGAGCCCGTCATCGTCCGGTCCTGCCACAACTGCCTGTTCTTCCGGAGCTGTTCAGCTGCCAGAAAGGAACTGTGCAAGGTCAGCCCGGACCGGACCCATGGCAACTATGTGGAATGGAGGTCTCGCCGATGAGGCCTCGAAATCTTTTCTAACAAGGAAGCAGCTCGAGACCCCTCGCCATCATTTCTTCTTGGATAGATACGCTCCTATCTGTTCTCCCTCTTTCTCAAGTGTCTTGATGTCATATTGCTGGGCATGGAGCATTGCGCTCCATCTCGCGGTCAGGCTCGCCAGAAACGCTGTCTCAGCAATCTCATCGTCAGTGGCCCCGGCCATGCGTGCCATCGCGGTGTGGAGGAACGCGCAGTAGGGACACTTTATGTTCCCCGCGACCGACAGACCCATCAGCTCTCTGTATTTTGCCGGGATCTCACTATCCTCAAGGGAGTACTTCTTCCAAAGGGGCCAATCATGGATGAGAACCTCTTCGGGCAACGCCCTCATGAAACCTGGCACGATGCCGATCGTCGATTCGATCTCTCTCAATGTCTCCTCGTAGTCGTTCAATTCTCATGCCTCTAAGGTAGCCTCGGAGCTCGGGGTACTTTAAACATGGTCTGGGCATCCGGAACAGGCCCCTGATCAGCTGCTATTTCCATAACCTCCAGAACGTTTTTTTTTCAGACGGTAGGCATTCAGTCGGGCTCTTGGAGTGTTTGAAAGCGGCATAAGAAAATATTAAATTGCCAGGAGAGGCAATAGAGAACATGCAAGGTAATCTAAAATGTCTGACGAAGATGAAATGAACGAAAGTGAGACTGACCTGAGCAATGACGAATGGTTCAAGGCGAACTACATCGACCTCATGCAGGAACATGCCAGGGATTGGATCGCTGTCATGGACCAGAAGATAATCGCTGTCGCTTCCACCCAATCAGAGGTGGAGATCCTAGCCAACCAATTGGCGGGTGGCAATGAGTATTCGGTCTACTTCGTCGCCCCAACAGCTATGGTCACGGATGCAGGATATTCCAAAAAACAAGAGTGACTGGAACCTTTCTTCTTTCCTTACCTTTTTCGATGATTCCAGACGCAACCGTTTCAACCAGGCCTAGGTCATTCTCGCTGATCGTGACCGTCGCCGTCGGATTCACTCTTGTGAATCTATCAAGAATTAAGTTCAAAGAAAAAGCATCTCCATCGCCAGGCACTGAATCGTCCTGGCAGACGGAAGGGAATGGATTTTGAGACGTCTCCTACTTCTTGATCGGGAATAACGGGAGGACATTCCTTCCGATCGATTCCAGCAGCACATGGGAAGCGGCCATATAGACTGCCCCGGCACCGGCCAGTATGCCCATGTATCCGGCCAGGACCTTGATGTCGGCATTTCCGAAGGCATCTGACGCCGATAGCAGGAAGAGCACAATACCGAGCATGGCGAAGGTGAACTGCATCAGCCGGTTCGTGCGGAGCGTTCCGATCGTGAGATAGACGACGTAAACTCCCCACAAGAAGAAGAGCCAAGCCATTGCCTGGGTATCCTCAACCTTGGCAAGTCCGATCCTGGGGGCCAATATCGTCATTATGACCACTACCCAGAAAAACCCGAAACTGCAGAACACGGTCATTCCGAAAGTGTTGCCTTGCTTATACTCCATGATACCGGCGATGATCTGGGCCGCTCCGCCGAAGAACAGCCCCATCGTAAGGATCGCAGCTCCCACGGCAAAATAGCCAGCATTGCTCAGGCTCAGCAGTATCGTCGTCAATCCGAATCCCATCAGCCCGAGTGGGGCTGGATTAGCAGTGGTGTCATTGCTCAAGACCGCTTCAACTCGCTTTTGCCCAGGGTATGCGACCATTACATTTGAATGCTCCCACGGGTAGGATAATCGTCAACCGCTTCTCAGCCAAATGAAATAGCTTTCAAATGCGCAGATTATGCTAACATTTGTTAATTCTTTTTCGAAAAACATGGCACAAATTGGTCTCTTTATCCCAAACGTGAAGAATATGAGGTTGTTCAATTATCATTACCTGGAAACTTTCATTCAGAACTAGAAATTATGAGTTAAGGGTTGTATCGGTCTGCGGTAAAGGCATTGCTCTGGAAGGCCATGATCTGTCTTGATCTTTGTTCCATAAGTCTAACCTTTTGTGTACGAGTTTTAGAAAGTATATTGAATCCCTCTGTTCACTGAGTCCTTAACAGGGGTTAGAAAAATGGCTCCAACAAGTTCAAGGATCCTCGGCCTAGGGATCGACACGGGCGGAACATTCACCGATGCAGCCATCGTTGACATGAGTTCCATGAAGGTTTTGGCCACTTCGAAATCTCCCACCACATATTCGGACCTATCGATCGGTATGCTGGGAGCGGTCGATGGTGTTCTGTCGTCTGGCGCATTCTCAGTTGACGAGATCAAACTGGTGGGCCTTTCCACCACCCTTGCGACCAATTCCATCCTGACCGGCAAAGGAGGATCGGTCGGTGTCATATGCATCGGATGGGTACCGAACCCGGAGTGCGACCTGGGTGCCAAGATAGTGCACTCGGTCGGAGGAGGGCATGCGGTGAATGGAAGGGAACGCGCTCCGTTGAATATGTTCCAGATGGAACATGCCCTCAACTCTATGATAGGCAAGGTCGATGCCATCGTTGTCTCCAGCATCTTCAGCGTCCATAACCCGGAACACGAAGAGATCGCCCGCCGGATGATACTGGAGAGGACGGACCGATTGGTGGTCGCGGGGCATGACCTTACCTCAGAGCTGGGAGTAACGGAAAGGACCATCACCGCCGTGCTGAATGCGAAGCTTATCCCCATCATCGGCGAGTTCCTGACCGGTGTGGAGGAATCCCTCCGCAAGAGGAAAATCAATGGCCAGATCATGGTGTTCAAGGGTGACGGATCGATGATGAGCATGGCGGTGGCCAGGGAGAGGCCGGTCGAGACCGTGCTTTCCGGCCCGGCTGCCAGTCTCATGGGCGGTCGCTTGCTGTCGGGATTGGACAACTGTATCGTACTGGACATAGGCGGCACCTCCACGGATATCGCCTATCTCGACAAAGGGTTCCCCAGGATCACGAAAGAAGGAGCGACGGTGGGTAACTGGAGAACCAGGGTAAGGGCCATCGATATCTGGACCAGCGGGTTGGGTGGCGATTCGGATGTGCAAATGGACAGCCATGGAAGTATCGAGATCGGCCCGGACAGGGTGACACCTTTGGCGGTCGCTTCTAAACGTAATCCGTATGTGCTGGAAAAGATCAAGACCACCAGAATGACCACCTTCTATACCTGGTATGAAAGGGACCCGACCGGTCTGACCTGGGATGATGCACTGGTGTATGATTACATAAAGACATTTGGACTATGCACTCTGTATGAACTTCATGACGCCTTGGAGGATCGCACCTATGTTCCTGAGAACATCAAGTCGTTGAAGGCCAAGGGGTTCATCTCCCAGACCGGCCTCACCCCGACCGACATCATGCACGCCAAGGGGGTGTACGTATCCGGCGATGTGGCGGCTTCGATGGAAGGCATCGACATCTTCGCGAACCGGTTGGGGGTTACGTCAGAACAGTTCATCGATACCTTCATGGAGGAGATGGTCACCCGCGTAGGCGCCGAGATAATCAAGAAACTTATCTATGACGAGGCCGGGGAACTCACCAACTCCCGGTCCCTTGACTATATGATACGCGCCAGCCTCGGTGCGGCCGGTTTCCGTACCATGAAGATACACGCCATGCTCGATCGCCCGATCGTCGGCATAGGTGCTCCGGCATATGTTTTCGTGCCGGAACTGGAGAAGCGTTTGGACGTCAAGGTGGTCATACCGCCCCATGCCGACGTAGGCAACGCGGTCGGTGCGGTGTGCAGTAAGGTATCAGAATCCATCACCCTGCAGGTATATCCAAGGGGCAGCCATTATTGGATATTCTCCTCATTGGCCGAACCAGAGAAATTCGAAAATCAGCAGGATGCCGTGGTGAGGGCTAAGGAGATGGCGTCCACCTATGTCAAAGGGAGAGCGACGATGGCCGGCGCAAGGGACGTGAAGGTATTGGTCGAAGCCTATCAGGGAAATGAATGCATCGATACCGTAATGCTCAAACACAGATCGAATTGGATCAAGGTGTGCGCCAGGGCCAGCGGGGACCCGGTCTGAAGATATGATTTCCTGGGTCGCATGGTTAATACCGTTATGCGCGTGCCATGCAAACACCCACCGGGATGGAGTCGACCTCCATCCCAAGACAGTCCTAAGCCTAGAATGGACCGACCTCTTGGTTTGACATAGAGACTTATGATCAAATTCTCAATCATTCTAACAAAAAATATCAATGAGACCATTATTACATTGGATGTAAGGATGATCGATGAGCTCGGAGACCGTACTACTGTTCGATATCACATTGATGCTGATAGTATCGGGTGTATGCTCCATCGTCCTCAAGAAGCTTAAACTTCCCACGATCATCGGCTATCTGATCGCTGGCTTTCTTCTCGGCCCGCATATATTCCCCGAAGTGGTCATACAGGAATCCACCGTAACGATCTTCGCTAGCATGGGTATCGTCTTGCTGATGTTCTATATCGGCCTGGAGCTCAACCTCCGAGGCCTGAAGAAGGTGGCATCCTATGCGATGATCATCGTCGCCATCGAGATGACGATGATGGTGGTGATCGGCTATGCACTGGGATTGGGGCTGGGAATGGAAAGCGCCCAGGCACTGTTCCTGGGAGTCACCATCTCTTGTGCCAGTACCGCTGTGGTTCTGGGGGTCATCAAGGACAACGAGCATATGAAGGGAAGGTTGTCCCGTGCGGTAACTGGCATACTGATAATGGAAGATATCGGACTGATCGTCATACTTGCCTTGGCGACCCCGATCATCGGGGGAACGACCTCCACCTCGATGGTTGAAACGATCGTCATCATCGTCTCTTTCATCGGCATCACGGTCGTCATGGGATTGGCATTGATCCCAAGGTTCATGGACTGGGTGAACAAGCACTATTCGGGGGAGACGCTCTTCCTGGTGGCGGTAGGGATAGGTTTCGGTCTGTCGCTAGTCTCCAGCGCGCTTGGCCTCTCGGTGGCCATCGGTGCCTTCCTGGC
This sequence comes from Methanomassiliicoccales archaeon, assembly GCA_036504055.1. Lineage (NCBI taxonomy): Archaea > Methanobacteriati > Thermoplasmatota > Thermoplasmata > Methanomassiliicoccales > Methanomassiliicoccales archaeon. The sequence continues at coordinate 28,088 of DASXVU010000020.1, forward strand.
TGGCATACTCATCTCACAATCCACATGCTCAAAGGTGGTGGAGAGGAAGGTGGAGCCCATGAAGGAGATGTTCATGGCCATCTTCTTCATCTCCATTGGCCTTCAGCTCGATCCAGGGCTGATCTGGGCGGGTCTACCTCTGGCCATAACCATAGCCGTTATCTTTATCGTCGGGAAGATGACTAGTGTCATCATCGGATGCTATGCTGCGAACTTTAGGTCACGTTCCAGCTTCTATATCGCTGCCAGCATGGTCTCCATGGGTGAGTTCACGTTCGTCGTTGCCAAGGTGGCTCTGGACGGAAATCTGATAGGCATGGACATCTACTCCTCGGTGATCGCGGCGGCGGTGATCACCATGGTGATGCTCCCTTATATTTCCAGATCGTCCCCTGGCGTCTTCAGTTGGCTGATCAAAAAGGCACCGGCCAAGATGGTCAACACCATGTCTCGTATAGAGGGCTCCCGGCTCGAGGCCAGAGAGAGTATGGCCAAATCATCCAAGATAAGATCGACCGTGCATAAGCAGATCTACCTGATCTTCATCGACTTTGTGCTGATAATCGGCACTCTTCTGGCTATCAATCTTATCACCATCATCAAGGATTTTGTAACAGCCGCCTCTGGCAGTGATTCAATTGCCTCCGTCGTCCTGCTGGTCATGGCATTGATCGTGATAATCCCAGCAACGATCCATCTGGCCCAAAGGATCAGTGTTATCGCCATCAGCCTATCGATGCAATCGGCCCATGAACGGAATCACAGCCTTTCGGCAATGATGCGAACCTATCGCTTGTTCATGAACATCGGCACCGCCATATCCTTCATCCTGTTGATCGTCCTGATATACCCGCTGCTGCCGTCCATTAAGGGGTTGCCAATCTCTTCCTTCGAAGTTGTGATAGGAGTGATGATCGTGTCCTGGCTGGCATGGGACGTCATCGACAGACGGTATGACCGGGTAACAACGGCCCTCTCAAATTCGATAGAGACGGGGGGCAGAGAATCGGATGCCGAAAAGAGCTGAGGATGTATCTGGTACGATCGAGTTCCAGAACAGCCTATGCGAGAATAGATGAACGAGAGGGTCCCATTTGTCTCTTAGAGAGTGATTGGATGACAGTTAAAATCGAGGTGTTCACGTCAACCTGCGGCAAATGCAAGAAATTGGAGCAGGTCGTGCACGAGGCGGTCGACGAGATGAAGATCGATGCCGAGATAGTCAAACTCCAAGACGGTATCCAGGTAAGAGAGCGTGGGGTTACACGAGTGCCCGCGCTTTTCGTGAACGGAAAGCTGGTCCTGGAAGGGAGAGTGCCCCTCATCAGGGAGACCATGGACATCATCCGGGACGCCATGAACGACATCACCTATGCGTGACGGCCGCCTGTATGCAGTATTGACCAGGATCATCGCGCTGGCAATTCAAAGCCCATCTCATGCCAATAGACTGACGAACGTATGATGCCCACACCATACCGGGCGTGAGCGGCGTTTCCTAAGGGACATATATATTTACGGCGGTAGCATAGACAATGTTCGTATGGCACCGAAGACGCCAAAGGTAGAGGCCAAACCGGCCAAGGCAGAGGCTAAGAAAGTGACGAAGAGCAAGAAAGCCATCGCACCAGAAAAGAAGGCGGACGTCAAGAAGCCCGTCGCGACGGTCAAGACCGTGAAGGACGTGGTGGCAAAATCCAAGACGGCGCTCAAGGCCAAGGTCAAGAAACAATCCTCTGCGAAGGCGAACAAAGCCATTGAAAAGATCAAAGCAAAGAAGCTGTCAGATGCCAATTATCGAAAAGGCGTTGAAGATTTGGAGGCAAAGAGACTAGCGACCGCCGCCAAGGAGACCCCGATCGCAAAAAAGCTGACCGCCAAGGAACGCAGGGCTGAGGCTGCCAGCGATCTTAAGAAGACCGAGCTAAAGTCCAAGACGAAATCCAGCAGCCATAAGGAGCATGAGAAACAGCCACAGCCGAGATGGAAATAAGACCATCTGGCCTGTTCAGACGCATGCCTCTTGGAGAGGTCGGCGTGATCCAGCCGCTTCTCCAGGTCAATTTTTATACGAGTTGCTATGAATCCATTCTGACAAATAATGGTGATCTTCCGGACACGTCTGATAGGTCCTGGAGCAAAAGGAGAAGGGCCTTCGATCGTTACCAACGCAGCTCAAAGCCGTTCATTAGGAGACCTTGAAGAGGTCCAGGTCAAAGGGACCATCAATGGAGTAAGCTTTGAAGGTTTGTTCATCTCAAACGGGGACGGAACACATTACCTTAACCCTGACCGAGGAACACTGTTAGAGGCGCATTTGAATGTCGGGGATGAATTCGTAATCTGGGTCGAACCATTGCCATCTCCTCCTTTGGAACTTCCGGACGATCTGAAGGAGGCGCTGATGCACGATCGATCCGCCAACGAGACATTCGAGTCGTTGCCTCCTCGGCGTAAACGGGAGCACGTCGAGTATATCGAAGACGCTAAGATGTCTAATACAAGGACAGCGAGGGTCCGTAGAACGATCGAAAGGCTCAAAGAGGGCAGTAGCTGAACGCCGTTACGGAAGAAAGAGTCGGTTCGTCATTCCATCTCGATCTTGCCAGTGACAACCAATTCAACATCCACCCCCATATTGCCAAGCCATTTCTTTGCCAGGTCTAAGATGTCTTGATGCTCTCCCTTATCGAAAACAGCCTGAGGAACCCGAAGTGTCATTTTCTTGAATATCCTCATCTCCTCCGCCTCTTCCACTGAAGCGCACGAGGGGGTTTTCTCCCGGTATATCGCCTCGATTTCACCATCTTCGGTCCTACATGTGAAAGACACCTCAAGACCTCCTTCCCCGTTCGACAAGTTGCTCGTATAGCTGCCAGACATCCTGCTGATGTTAAAATGCATCCTTTTCAGCTCGGCTATGAATTTTCTGATATCCTCGCTGTTGCCAGACAGCTCTAGCCGATTTCCTTCGTTATTCACAGACATGATGGAATCATTTGACCCTCGTTGTAATAAATTATCTCTTGAGAGGCTATGGTTGAAGCATTGTTTCGTTCGATCGGAGCCATCAATTGACCGATATCGTAGTGTGATTGGACAAAAATCTGAACTCCTTCTTTGCGAGAATCGTTGTTACTGTCCAAAAACGAGATATGTCTTTCACCCGATTTGTTCAGCAATAACAATTGTCCCGTTCAACGAGCTTTCGATTATCAGAGACAATTGACTCCTCAGCTCATAGCCTGAATGCGCTCTAAATAATGCAGGGTTTGTTGGATCGCACCAGAAAATATATGGACCGGTCACTCCAAGGTAGGTTGGGTTGACCAATGGATAACAATCTTCGCAAAGCAGCTTTCGCAGGCGGTTGTTTCTGGCATGTTGAGGCAGATTTTCGTCAGATCAGGGGCGTAGTGGATACCGCCGTGGGCTATGAGGGAGGTAACTTCCCTAATCCGAGGTACGAGGACACCCACGATGGCAAGACAGGCCACGCCGAGACCGTAGAGGTCACCTATGACCCGAACGTGGTCGCATACGAGCAGTTGCTGGATGCGTTCTGGGAGATGATAGATCCCACTCAACTCAACAGACAGGGCCCGGACAAAGGTAGCCAATATCGCTCGATAATATTCTATTTCGACGAAGACCAAAAGAACGCGGCCGAAGCATCGAAAGAAAAACTGGGAAAATCCGGGAAATATGATAAGCCCATAGTCACGGAAATTGTACCGGCAATGACATTCTGGAGAGGGGAGGAGTACCACCAAAGATATTTCGAAAAGCATGGCATGCGAACTTGCAAGATGTGAGGTCTCGTTTTTCCTGATAATGGGATATTTGCGGAAATTCCACTGCTCTATGCCATAGTGCCCTGGTTCCGCCGGAAGCTAAGGATCAGATAGATGACGGTGATGTTAAGCGCCAGAGCGATCAGGTTCCACAGCATGATGGGGATATCCGCCAGGATCATGCCGTAGAAGAACCAGAGGGTCATGCCCAGGCTCAGCAGGATGGGCATCGTCAAGGACACGTCGTTCATGTGCTTGGTACGGTAGCCTTTGACGATCTGAGGAACGAACCCGACCGTAGTAAGCATTCCTGCCATGAGGCCGAGCATTGTCCACGTTTCCATCGAACGAGCCAACACCGGTGGCGAATATCACGCTTTCGATACGCTTTTCATCATTTCGATTCGACAGGCATGAGTATCTTTGAATAGAGGATCATCACCCCGTCTATCATCTCCGGCTTCTTGGAGAATATCTCTAAGCAGGGGCCAGAGCCCCTGAGGCCCTGGTCATCGATCCATCTCTCCAATTCCTGATAGGCCATTCTATACTCGCTCCCGGGCCCCTTGAATGATAACGACGCGACCTTCTGGACGGGCATATGCCTTACCTTTATACCCCCCGCCTCCTTGCCCGGCCCCTTGAAGGTGATTCCAATCTCGCTTCGGCAATTCTCTGGTGGTACTCTCTCGGGATTGTCGAAGTATATTCCCATCGGGTGCAACCCGGACATCACCCTTTGCTCCTTTGCCCAGCCATATAGCCTTGGCATGAACTCGTCCCAGGGCACGCTATCGTATCGACCCGTGTACTCGATATATGCCAGATCCGTTTCCTTCCTTTCCTCGAGCTTCGGCTTTGTCATTTCATCCCCAAGAAAATACGTTGAACGGGAGTTAATTATCTTTCCGGGGCCGCAGTGAAAGTGCTGTTCGCTACAGCGGAGCGCGCTGCACTTCGCCTTGTTCATCCAATGGTCTCACGTTCCGGAAATTGATGAAGAAGGCCGAAATGGCCACGATGTACAATATGGCGGCGATGATGAAAGGCAGCTCGAACATGCCGGCAGCGAACATCAATCCCCCGATCACTGTGCTCACGCTGTTCGGGATCCTCCAAATGATCGAATTGATTGCACTGGCCAGCCCCCTTTCCTCCGGTGTGATGATGCCCATCAGATAGGAATCCAGGATCGGACCGGCCATGTTCATCAATGCGGCCCTGATGAAATAAACGACAGCAGCTGGCGCAGCTCCAGGCATGAAAGGTATCGCCAGCATGAATATCGTCGAGGTACCCTGAGTGAATGCGATGGCCTTCACCGGACCATACTTTTCCGCGATCCTCCCGCTGAACAACGATGCCAATCCGATCGATATGCTGCACACGGCCAGCAATGGTCCGGTCAGTGAGTCGGGAACGCCATACTTCAAGTATAGCCAGGTCGGCACGAGCGGAATGACCAGGCCGGCTCCTAGCCCGATAAGACTATTGAATATCGAGAACTTTAGCATCCGGCGCATGTACGGACCTTTGATCCGGGCCAGCTTCTTTTCCCCGGGTATCCGCTTCCGCAGGTTCTCTTTCATATCCTTCAGAAGACGATGGAGCATTATCGGCGATATCGCTGCCAGGGCTGCCAAGAACACGAAGAACGCTGAATGCAGAGAAAACGAGCTCCATCCAGTCACCGGAATGAGGAAGGGAATAAGGAACGGCAGGGTGAAGCCTAGGCTCGTGAACCCACCGTTGATGATGAAGGACATGGAGAAGGCCTTGGTGCGGTTGCCAACGGTGGTCAGGTCAGCTATCATGGCGTTCCAAGCTGAAAGGAACGCCCCTTCGGCCGCGCCCGCCGTGATCGCTCCGATCAAGAGGAATGTGAAATCGGTGGTGAACGCGTATATCAGAAGCGTCAGCGGGATCAACGAAAGGCTGACCACCAGGATCCTCTTCCTTCCTATCCGGTCCGCCAGTATGCCGAACGGTATGGCCGTGATGATCATACCAACGCCATTCACTCCCAGCAGCAGGCCGATATCCGAGGAACTGATGCCAATCTCGGGAAGGTATGCCGATATGACCATGGTCAGATAGCCGTTGGCCACTGCGGAGAAGCAGCTAAGATAGATGATCCACCTGACCTTATATGGCACTCCGAAGAACACGCCCCTCTTCATGGGTTTATTTTCGCTGGACAAACCGATTCACTACCAGATGATGATTTTGATTCCAATCGTATCCTATCGGAGGTAAAAGGGAGGTGATACTTCATCCTTAGGTTGGATCGATTCCCTCGCCGAGAGGATTATTGTGGAGCATTGCTACGTGACACTATCCTAATTATTATAATAATGCTAACATTATATGCATACGCGCTGACTCGGTCATGTTAAAATACCGGCGATTGCGCTTTGGTCTTAGAAGGGAAAAAATTATGGCGTTAAAGATCGAGGTTTTCACATCCACCTGCGCAAAATGCAAGATGCTGGACGTTGTGGTCAGAACTGCAGTGCAGGAAATGGAGATCGATGCCGACATAAAGAACGTTCATGATGCCATCCTCACCAAGGAAAGAGGGGTTTCCAGAGTCCCTGCCCTGTTCATCAATAACAAGCTGATCCTTGAAGGACGGGTACCGACAGTGACGGAAATGAAAGGCATAATCAAGGACGAGATGATGGACGCCACCTATGCTTGACCTTCCCATACCTGGACTCCCGGATTACAGAAGAACATCCCTACTTCTTTTCAAACTGAACTATTGGAACCGGCGTTGACCTGGATTTTTCCAGATCCGATTTGGACGGTTCATATTCGATTGGGGCACTCACCAATGGACCTTTGAACCGAACGTAGAGATAAGAAGGTCTCTCGAATCCTTATCGGTCGGGATCTGAAACCTCCTTGACCCGAGATCCGTTTCGATGGTCAATAGGTACGACTGGTTTCCTTCCGTATCTTCCTCAGAGGAAATCTTGACCGATTTTACATCGGTCAACTTCAGTCGTTCGTTGGCCGTGGATTCCGCCAGAATAGTTTCCGGGTCCATCATAAGGTACCTTATGGAATATGCGCCCATTGTCTTTCGGTGCCGTTCTGGATCGAGAATTGCTCCACCCATGAGCAGGGACCCGGATGCTCTTTGAATCCTTCCGGAATCCTCGTCCGTGACCTTGGCGAACAATAATCGCATTTTTGTGATGACCAGTGTGAAAAGTTTTCCCTCGTCCGGTCCATCCTTTGCCACGGCCAGGGGTATCACACCTTCGACCCTCTCATTTCCGGCATATCCAACGGTAGATTCATCGGCCTGGACCTTTGAACCGCAGTAGGGGCAGAACATCATATCCTTGGCCATTTCCCTTCCGCAGGAATGGCACGTGTTCGATGTCACGGAAAGGCAATTGCCCAGGGTCGGATAATTAATTGTCGGCCATAGTATGCAATTATTTGAATGGAGAAATGGAGGGGATACCCCCATTGTTCGTCTCTCTATAGTCTCCACGGATTTTGCAGGACCTGCTCGGAATAGTATTCCGACAGCTTCCCTGTGGTTCCATAACGGTAGAGGGCAGTGAGCAGGACGCCACTGACGGCCGTTGCCAGCACCGCCAAACATAGCCAGTATAGGACGGCGATTATTATCCCTGTGACAATGGCGAACACACCGCCGATTACAATACCGATGATCAGTGGAACGAAACCGACCAGTGCCAGGAGGAAGAATATAAGACCGATCCCAAGGTTCGATATGAGCGCCTCTCCCCATGAGCTCTTCAGCACGGAGGCGCTGCGCTTGATCGCTTTGATGGGGCCCACCTGCTCGAAGGCGATTATCGGCACCACGAAGTAAGTTGCCACCGACCAGGCGAAACCGATCATTCCGACGATGATCCTGCCGATCGTTCCAGACTTGGAGCTGATCATCTGCAGCACCAGGCCAACCGTGGCCGACAATAAGGCCCATTCCAGGATGTACTTCAGGCGTGAGGAGGCCATCTTTATCCCGTAGGAAAAGGTCGGATCCCCTCCGTTCAGGCGCATCATGGCGCAAGACACAAGTGCCACATTGAAGAACACGACGATGAAAGCGGAAACGAAATAAAAGGCGATGAAGAATGCGGCCAACAGATATGTGTCGAGATTCTCCAGCCCGAAGGCAATGAAATAAACGCCGAAGAACGATGCGGCCATCAATATGAGGGCTATGCCCGATATGACGGGAAAGAGCAATATCTCCTTGTCCTTACCGATCACGCTGAAGCTGAGTTTCGTGAGCTGCCAACCTCTTGAGAGCCTTCCCATTTTGATACCCTATTCGAGCGAAATGACCGTAGCTTTCCTTAATGGTTACTAGGTCAACTCCATTGGATGGAATATGCCGCCCTGCACAAAGGCGTATCGAGGCGACAGATGGGGCGCTGGGCTCAACCCCTGACCACAGTGTCCGCGTCGGGGTCGAACGGGTTGGTCCTGACCATCAGGGAAAAAAGGTAGGGATAGTTCTTTTGCAGGTGGCGGGTATGCATCAGCCATTCCCTCACCATCAGGGAGAATGCCCGGTTGACGTCATTGTTCAAATGGGAGATATCAGACGGAGGGGAAGCGGAGACGTCCTTCCGGTTCATCAACTCCTCCTGCACATGGAACAAGGCCAGCAACAGTTCGGTGAACCGCTCGTGTTCCAAGAGATTGGGGTTCTCCATCATTCCCAGAAGGAAGGTTCGCTTCTCCATCAGCAAGGGCTTGATTTCGGCCAAGGAATGTGCGTCCAGCATAAGGTCGATCTTCTCCTCAGCTAGCCTATGGACTGCGCGGTCGTAATCCTTGTCGGTCCAATCGGAACCGACGTGAAGGTCTCGACCGAAGGTTGGCAACCTTCTGCCGTTGTCAGTGACCAGATGGATGAGCGGCATCCCCAGCTCACTGAAGAAAGCTCCTATGACCGTGCTCATCTTTCCGATCATGGCGTCCTTTTCCCTCCGGTCCAACAGCGATTGGATGATCAGGGTGACCAGCAGCACATTGATGAAAACGAAGGCCAGATCTCCGGTCGCATACATCAGCATGGTGTATAGGTTGTCGAAGATGAGATAATACGCCAGGTATGTGAGGGCGGACAGGACCAGCAGGCCTACACCCAAACGAGTCTGCCAGTATTTCATTGCTGGACCGCCATGTGAGGTTACCGAGGGATGTACAGGAGCACCTGGTTAATTACCATATCGGGCGGAAGTCCCGAAAGGGCTTTTTGCAATGAACGATTTTCCTGGAATTGCGATTAGAAACGTCCCTTCGAACCCCCGCCTCCGGTGCTGCCGCCCCCGAATCCGCCCCGTCCGCCCCTTCCGAAAAGCAAGCCGATCCAAAGGAAAGCCCTTCCCCGGGTGACGACCATCAGCGCGAGGAAGACCACAACGGTGATCACCAGTTCCGTCCCGTTCAGAGGGATGAAGTCGATCGGATATGGACTCGGAGAGGGGCCTGGGTCAACATAGTTATTGGTCAGCTCCAGCCCGATCGAACAGACAAAGAGAGTGATGCCAGTGGAATAGTTGCCGGGAGCATCGAGGTATGGGATCAGATAGGAGTCCTGAAGTTCGGTCAGTTTAGCGCCGCTCAATATGCCCTCCACCCCTTTGCCGGTGACGACCCGCCAGCTCTTGTCCGCCGTGGATAGAACGAAAAGGACGCCGTTGTCCTTTCCTTTCTGACCGATGCCGTTCTTCTCAAACACCTTGATGGCCAGATCGTTGACCCCTACGTGAACCCTATTGTAGTCAGTGCCGTTCACGATCAGGACAGCCAGCTGGCAGGTGTTGTTCTGTTCTACGGCGTGGCAGAACTGGTCCAGATCGTTGTAGTCCGCTTCATCGAGCACGTATGTATCGTCAGTGACATAGTAGTCCAGCTTGGGGACCCAGCTCGTATCGTCAGCATTAGCTGGCTGTAGGATGATGAACGCACCGACGGCGAAGATGATCGCCATTACCATGATCACGACAATGGCGGCGATCTTGGTGGAGCGGTTCATCCCAGACCCGTTCAGAGGTTAATCGCGGTACCATCGTTGATCCCGGTGCCCCAATAGGACTTGTCGCCGAAGCCGAACGTCCCTGCGAGCAGGTTGTTAGGGAAGGACCCGATGGCGGTGTTGTAATCCCTCACGGCCGTGTTGTAGTTCGTCCTGGAATAAGACAGCTGCTCTTCCTGGTTGACGATTTCGCCCATGTACTTACTGACCAGTGCATCGGCCTTCAGGTCAGGGTAGTTCTCCCAGGTCAGAACGATCTTGTTCAACTGGGAATCGAGCTGTTCGCTAGTGTTAGAAAGTTCAGCCGCAGAAGCTCCGCCTTTGGATTCGTTCATCCATTGTGATCTTAGAGCAGTGATGTTAGTGAGGAGACTGGACTCGTAGTTCATGTAGACACTGGTTTGATTTAGCATGGCCGGCAGAACGCTGATCTTTTTCGTGTAACTGTTCTTGATCTCCGACAGTTTCGCGTTAACGTTCTGGTCCTTCCCGACCAGTCCGTTGTATGCCAGGACCGTCCACAACAAGATGATGACGACAAGTCCGACCGCGATGATCTTGTAAATGATCTTTTTGTTGATGCCAGACCCATCTGCCATGACACGGAGTAGACTTTCGGTTATTATGAATCTTACCTGCTAAATTATGCTCCGGAGAAATGAAGTGTTTAGGGTTTCGGTCAGAAGGCCGGTACCAGCCCCTGCTGTGTGCTGACGAAGGGCAGGTAGATCAGTTTGGCATCGTGGACCGTAAGGGTGTAGTCAAGATACTGAAGGACGCCGGGCTTCTCCGCCTCGATCGTGACCACCACGAAATCCGCCATCTCCTTCGCCTCCTCTTGCCTCATTACCGTTGGCAGCCGGGGCACCGTACCGAAATCCATCCGGGTGTTGTAAGGCGGGGGGTTAAGAGTGAAATCCATCGCCATGTTCTTGAACCGTTCTATCTCCATCTCCGACGCCGGCACCCATATGAAGAGATTCCCGGAATTGTCGCCCTCCCTGAACCAGCTGGTCAGCTTTTGGAATCCGCCTCCTTCTGAACGGACGTTGTTGATGACGACGGTGGAGTACATGCGCCAGAACGGCACGTAGACCCGGTCCTGGGGAGCGTTCTTGTTGAAATCCCCGATCTCGACATCCAAGACCTGGACTCCTCCGTTCCTGATGTGCATCGTGCCACAGGTGGTGCAATAGAACACTGTGTCCTTCTGCTTCGAATAGATCGGATTCCCGCATTTGGGACACTTGACCTGGATCACCTGCATCAGATGTCACCCCAGTTGTTGCCCCCGACGCGGCCCTGGGTCAATTGGGAGGCCACGTTCTTGAGGTCTCCCAGTTTGAACCCGCGGTCTGAGAAATCCCCCTCGGTTATCTCTGAACCTCCCCGGAAGAAAAGATAGGTCCCGACCATGATTATTAGCCCCACCACGAAACAACCTATCGCCACCTCCCCCGACGAGCTGGCCACAATGATGCCGGTCGCCCCCAGCAACCCCCCGATGGAAGTTCCCGCGGTGACCGCCAGGCTCTGGAAGAGCGGGTCGCCTGGGGCCCTTCCGGAAAGCACCGAACCGGTCACGCCGTCCACGGTGTTCAGGTACATCCTATCGCGGTAGGTGTAGCGCACCACCCATATCGGATAATAGACCATGGACATGGATTCAGGGAAGACGTGCACGTTCTCGAACGTGATGTGGGGCACATGGGCATCGGACCGGGCATTCGCCATCGCACTCTCTTTGGCATGGGCGAAGGCATCGTCCTTGCTGGTCGTCGACTCGAACGTTGGGATCGTCTGGAAATCGGTGAGCGCCGTCTCCCCGTCAATGTTCCTCATCTTCCTTATTCCCAGGTCACCGGGGTCGCAGGCGATCTCGGAAAACCGGTAATCGCGGAGGATGAGCTCCTCCTTCGGGATGCGTTCAGTGTAGGTACGCTTGCCGTCGCTGTGTGTCCTCTCCTCATATCCGCATATCCATCCAGCGACCCTGGTGGTTGTGCTCCAGAACGGGATATATATCGGATAGCATTCGGTGACCTGGCCGACCCTCTTGAGATCCCGTGCCTTGAATCCTTTCTTCCACCAGCTGGCGGAGGAAATGACGGCGGTCTCCCGGGTGATCATGTTCTTGAAGGATATCGTGGTCACCCCCGCGTCACCCTCGACGAAAAGCATCGACCCGCAATACTGGCAATTGACCGTGGTCTCGCCTTCGACCACCTTAATGGCCCCGCTGCATGCGGGACAGTTCAGACCGACTTCGATGCCCATTGTCACATCCTCTTTGCCACGTAATAAGCGATCCCGAACACGGCCAGGACCGTGACCGCCATCAAAAGGACGGCGATGCCCAGATACTTCATGCTGTTCACCGCCGCCAGCAGCCCCTCCGCAATGAAGACCACGAAACCGACGATGGCCACCAGCAGATATGAGGCCGAACTTCGCGTGGGGAACTCTGAGGCGAAAACCTCTCCCGAGGTCGCGCTGACCACCACCTTGTAACGCTTCTGATCGAACACGTAGTCAATGGTCCAGATGGGGAAATAGACCAAAGCCTGTTCTTTCGGTTTGCCAGGCAGGTTGCTGAGGTACGTGGACATCTCGATGTCGGGTTTGATCAGCTCTGCCCCTCCGGTGTCGAACTTGTTGTCGAACACCTTCATGTCCCCGGCCGGGACCTTGAGGCTATGCAGTCCGGGCAACGTCGTGGAACCTGCCGGCTCCACCTGGACCTCCTCTATGCCATTGACGTCACGCTTGAAAAGGTAGACCGGGAAGTATTCCTTCTTCGCCCCCACCACCTGAGCGAACTTGTCCAGGTCCTTGGCCTTGGTCGGGCCGCTGGCCCAGCGCCTGAAAGTGCCGATGGCGTTGTTCTGGTCGATCATGAACGGGACCGCGTAATAGAACCCGGCCCCGCTCCGGTCGAGGTAGATCAACGATCCGCAGTAGGTGCACTGGACGAACTTATCCTTGGAGTCGAACTCCACCGGTGCCGCACACTTGGGACATTTGATGCTGGCCATTGGGCGCCCCTCAGAAGGTCGTTCCGCACTCGGGGCAGAACTTTGCCGAACCAGGGGACTCCGTGCCGCACTTGGGGCACTTCTTGGTGGCCTTCATCGGGTTGCCGCACTCGGGGCAGAACTTGGCATCGGGGCTCACCTTGGCGCCGCACTTGGGGCAAGGGATCGTCTCGACGATCAGCTTGGTGCCGCATGAGTTGCAGAACTTGGCTCCCACGTCGTTCGCTGCGCCGCACTTCGGGCAGAGCAGGACCTGCTGAGGTGCGGGCGGCTGCGTCCCGGCTGCCGGCTGCTGCTGCGCGCTCCTCATGGCATCCACCATGGTGTAGCCCATGCCGATGCCTGCCCCCACGCCCACGCCGGCTGCGGCCGCCCCGCCGGAGGGGTTCGATGCCGCCTCCCGCATGGCCTGGCCGCTCTGATACTGGGCATAGTTCGTGCCGGTGATCTGCATCGAGGCGCGTGTGTCCACCGCTTTCTGCACCTCGTCCGGCAGTGAGACATATAGCCCGGAGATCTTGTCGATGCCTACTCCATAAAGGGCGAAGTGGTCGTTGGTCTTGGACAGGACCACCTGCTCGATGTTGGGCAGGTTGCTGGCCAGGTCCGCCACCCCCATTCCCTGGTTCTTCATGTCGCCGAGGGCGGCATAGATCAGCAGCACCATCTGCTCCTTGATGCGCTCCTCGATCTCGGCGCTGGTGGCAAAGTTGAGCGTGCCCACGAACTGGTTCACGAAATTCTCCGGGTTGGAGACCTTGTACCTGAACTCGCCGAAGACCCTGAGGTTGACCATCCCGAACTCCTTGTCACGGAACTGGAACGGTTGTTTCGAACCGAACTTGCCGTCAAAGGCGCGTTTCTGCAGATAGATCAGTTCAGCCTGCTGCTGTGCACCGGACAATGCTTTGACCAGCTTGCCCACGATGGGGGCGTTCAGGTCGGTGAGCGCATACCTGTCCGGCCGGTCCATGTACGCCAGGACCTTCCCGTCCCGGTAGAATGCGGCGATCTCGTCCTCTCGGACGACCACGTTGTCGCCGTACTTGATGTTCCGGTTCATGCGGAACATGATGTTCAGACGCTTGTCCTGGTCCTCCCACTTGAAAGTGTCAGCGCCTATTAAGCTCATTCAGAATCACACTCCTATACCCATGATGATGGAGATGCGCTTGTCGAACTTCTCCTCGAAGCCGGTGATGCGCATCTTTACGTTCTTCAACTGTTCCGCGGTCCTGCCATCGTCATTGTCGTCGATGGCGGTACGCAGTGACCCGATGGATTGCTCGACGAAATTGATGGTATCGACCATTCCCGCGTCGTACTCGTAGAGCATGTTCAGCTCCGGTACATTGATGCGTATGTCGGCCGAGATGCCTGAATATCCGGATTCACCGTGCGCCAACAGGCCCTCGACCTTCTTGTACTGGTTGATGATGCCGCCGATCGGCTGAAGGTTCTTTGACAGGGGGTTGTTCGTGACCATTGTCTGCCGGAACTCCTCAAGCTCCTTGCGCTGGAGCGCGAGGCGTTTTCCGAGCTCCAGCCTCAGCATCTTGTCCGAGTCCCTAAGATCGTCCCTAAGCCTGTATCCGCGATACCCCGGGACCATGAGCTGGATCTTCTTGATCAATCCCCGGTCCTCCTCAACCTTCTGCCTGATGTCTGGCATGGTGAACCTCCTCAATCGGGGTTATAGCGTTAGCTAGACTATTAAAATGTCGTCCCCCGACGGGACCTGGATAATCAGGGTATGGTGGTGATCACCTTCTCCTTGCTCAGGAACCTTGCCAGGTAGAAGGTGAAGGTCAGCATCCCTGCCGCCACCAGGAACATGACCAGCAGCATCAGGACGGTGATAGAGCCAGAACCGCCCACCAGCTGTCCTACAACCGTGATACCGATGAACAGTCCCAGGAACGTGAATATCCCGATCACCGTGTTCTCCTTCATGCCCAGAAGCAGTTGCGCGTATCCTATCAGGCCGACCACCGCTGCCGTGAACAGGGGGACCGTGACCACGATATGAACCAGGATGATCGCTGATGGGACCAGGAGGACGCCCGCCGACATGCTGGCCAACGATATGACGAACGTTATCGAAATGAGCGAGGCGAGATATGCCACGACCGAGACGCCGATCAGCTTTCCCATCCATATGGAGCGGAGGTCCAGGGGCGTGCACAGCAGCGTCTCGATGACTCCATCTTTCTTCTCGTTGGAGAACACGGTCCCGGTCAGCAGGTAACCCATCAAGGCCCCCAGCATCGGGGCCAGGTAGAACAGCTGCCTGGTCAGTGATTCTGACGTCAGACCGATCGTGGATTGACCGTTCAATAGGCCGAACCAAAGAGCGAAGAATATCGTGGATATCACCGTCCCTCGGGAGGACGTTATCTCATGCATCTCCTTGAGAGCAACTATTTTCACCTGGTTCCAGTTCACGGTCCCGCCCCCGCCTGCTTCATGATGTCGATGTACACTTCTTCCAGCGACCTCTTCATCCTTCTCGCTTCGGACAGACGGATGCCGCCCTTCACCAATCCCTCGATCAGGTCCTCTGCCGCCACCGAGTCTGTCGCCACCTCAATGGCTAGGTTCCTTCGGGTGACGCCTCCCTCCCCTACCAGCGCGACCAGGACCGTCTGCGCCCTTTCGGCAGTGGATTCGTCATTGAAGTTGAACTCCATCATCGGCCTGCTGTACGTGGATCGCATGTTCTCTACCGTGTCGTAGGCTCGGATCGTGCCGTGCTGAAGGATGGCGATACGGTTGCATACCCTCTGCACCTCATCCAGGTTGTGAGAGTTCAGGAAGACCGTGATCCTCCTCTTCTTGGACATCTCTTGGATTATGTCCCTCATCAACTTCTGGGCCTCCGGGTCCAGTCCTGAGGACGGCTCATCCAGGAACATGATCTCAGGGTCATGGATCATTGCTCTGGCCAGGCCGAGACGCTGCTTCATCCCCTTGGAGAACTTGCCTGCCTTCTGGTCCCGCTGTTCGGTCAGCCCCACCAGGTCCAGTTCCTGCTTTATCTTGTTCTCGATGTCGTCCAAGCCGTACAAACGGGCAAAATACTGCAGATTATCATGGGCGGTCAGGCGGTCATAGACACCGTTCTTCTCCAGAAGCACTCCGACGCGTTTTCTCAGATCGCCGTCGGTACCCATGTCCTTTCCTTTGATCAGGGCCTCACCGTGGGTGGGCTTGAGAAGCCCAAGCATGATCCTCATGGTCGTGGTCTTTCCCGCTCCGTTGGGACCGAGGTAACCGAAGATGTCGCCCTCTTCGACCCTGAAACTCACGTTGCTCAAAACCCACCGGTCCTCGAACGATTTGGAAAGGTCCCTGACCTCGATGATGCTCAAATTACCGCCCCCCTGTCAAACATCTTGGTGATTTCTTTCCTCGATAAATGTCTAACGATAAGGATAATCATGACGCTTTCCTCGATAAACGTCTAAAGATAAGGATGATAGGGTATCATTTAGAGAGGGATATCATGTCCCTCATTCTTCCAGCATTATTCAATATATTTCCACAAATGTCTATTGCAACAGAAGTTTGAACACTATAAGAATAATAATGGCCTATAAGAATTATTTATTTGTCCATTTTCACCACTGGAAACAAGTTTGAAATATTCCGATGCGATTCAGAACCTAGTTAAGGCGTAGCATGGGTGGACATCAATGCAGCAAGTGATCGAGAACGCTAGATCGACGACCGGCACCAAGACGAGGGTAAGCGACGTCAGTCCGGTCAGTGGAATGTGCCCGATTTGTATAGAGGAATGTGGTGTGCTTTGCGAGGTCGGTAAGTCGGCCTTCCGTGGCAGGGAGGTTCTTTACCCTATGCCGGAGCATTTCGGCACCAGCACCGCCGCTTCAAACAAGGACTTCGGTCTGGACTATTCTGATTTCCAGATCCTGGCAGAGCTCATCGGTGCCTATGGAATTGAGGCTAACCCGGACAAGGCTTTCTTCGAGAACGTCAAGATCGAGACGCAGGTCGCGACCCGTTCGAAGAAACCGATCAACCTAAAGGTCCCGTTCGTCATCGCTGGACTCGGTTCGACAGCGGTCGCCAAGAGGAACTGGGACAGCCTGGCCAAGGGAGCAGCGCTCTCCGGCATCATCGAGACAGTGGGAGAGAACGTCTGCGGGATGGACTCCGAATCGACCTACACCAAGGGCAAGGTCGTGAAATCCCCGGACATGGCATACCGTGTGTCTGCCTATCGCGAGCTCTGGGACGAAAAGTACGGAGATATCGCCGTGCAGACGAACGTTGAGGACCAAAGGGGCGGCGTTGATGATTACGTCCTTTCCAAGCTCGAGGTCAACATAATCGAAAGGAAGTGGGGACAGGGTGCCAAGGCCATCGGAGGAGAGGTCAGGCTAGACTCCATCGAAAGGGCGCTCGAGCTCAAGAAGCGCGGATATCTGGTGCTCCCGGACCCAGAGGACAAGATGGTGAAGGAGGCGTTCAAGGCCGGAGCCTTCAAGTCCTTTGAGAGGCACAGCCGGGTCGGTTTCCCCGGACTGAAGTCGTTCGTCGAGGACGTCGAGTCCCTGAGGGACAAGGGAGCCAAGTACGTGTTCCTGAAGACTGGCGCCTATAGACCGGAGGTCGTCGCCTTTACGATGAAGGCCGCCTCGGAGGCCAAGATCGACATGCTCACCTTTGATGGAGCTGGAGGCGGCACCGGCATGTCCCCGGTACCGATGATGAACGAGATGTCCACACCGACCGTTCACCTGGAGGCCCAAGTCTTGGCATGCGCCCAGATCCTGAAGAAGAAGGGTAAGTTCCTGCCCGACATGGTCATGGCCGGTGGGTTCGTCAATGAGGGACAGATGTACAAGGCAATGGCGATGAGCAACATCGGCGGCGGCCCATCGATCAAGGCGATCGCGATGGCCCGGGCCCCGATCCTGGCTGCAATGAAGTCCACGTACTTCGCCAAGATGGCCGAGTCCAAGAGCCTTCCCAAGAGCTTCACCGACATGTACACCTCGGACCCAGCGAACTTCTTCATCATGGCGAAGGAGATGGCCAAGGACAAGAGCCTCAAGCTGGGTAAGAACCTCCCATGGGGGGCGGTTGGTCTCCACACCTACCTGGTCGACAGGCTCGGCGTCGGACTGAAGCAGCTCATGGCCGGATCCAGGAAGTTCAACCTGGAGAACCTGGACCGCTCCGATATTGCCTCCTTGACCCCGTACGCCTCGCAGGTCACTGGCATAGAGACCTTCGACCAGATGTCGTCAAGGGTCATGCCTGGTATCTTGGAATACTGGGACGAGTGAACCAATATGAAGGCCGGAGGGACCGGCCTTCCTTTTTTTTCTTGAATGAGGACGTTCTCGTAGGATATCCCTATGAGAAAAAATAGATAATGGACAATTTATTAGCGGGATGGTTTATCCATCCAACCCTTTTAGAGCCAGATGTACAAATTTGTGTCCTGTTTAATGCGATCGAAACATCCAATTGGGGTCAAAAACTGGAAAAGCATTAATATCGACTAACGCATTGACTTTTTCAACCGGCTCATGGAAAATGAGCTGGAATAAATTAGGGGAACGAAATAGCGGACTTTCTTAGGAGGAGAGGATCGCATAGGAGCGGTGAGCCACCGGCCCAACGAACTCCAAACGGTTTCAAAACCAAGGTATGGGGTCAATGAATGACCTCTACCTTTTTAGAAATAATATGGACGCTCCCAATTTGGAATTCATCCAGAGTACATAGGTTATTTTAATCATGGCATGAATCTTCCTTCAGTGGTCGTTCATGGAGCCCAAGCCGAAATTCTCCAACCATCTTGTGCACGAGAAGAGTCCCTATCTGATCATGCATTCACATAACCCGGTTGATTGGTATCCCTGGGGAGAGGCAGCTTTCACCGAAGCGAAGCGAACCGGAAAACCGGTCTTCCTCTCCATCGGTTATTCCGCCTGTCACTGGTGTCATGTCATGGAGAGGGAGTCGTTCGAAGATGAGGATGTGGCCAAGGCATTGAACGAAGGTTACGTGTCCATCAAGGTGGATAGGGAAGAGCGTCCGGACATCGATGAGCTATACATGAAGGCATGTCAGGCCATGACCGGAGGGGGAGGTTGGCCGTTGACCATCGTGATGACGCCGGAGAAGATACCTTTCTTCGCCGCCACCTATATCCCTCGGAACGGCCAATTCGGCATGTCGGACATCATCACCGTGCTCAACGCCATCTCGACCGCCTGGAAAGAAGAACAGGGAGAGATCCGATCGATCACCTCTACCATAATGAGGGACATAGCGGCGATGCAGATCGTCAGGCCGGGCGAACCGAGCTTAAGATATCTGGACGACGCATTTCAAGGTCTGAAGAAGACCTATGAGGAGAAGTTCGGCGGATTCGAGAAGTCACCAAAGTTCCCCATCCCCCACAAGGTCATGTTCCTCCTTCGGTACTGGAATGACACCGGCAAAGATGACGCTTTGAAGATGGCCGATTGGACCCTCACCAATATGATGCTCGGAGGGATCCATGACCACATAGGAGGAGGATTCCATCGGTATTCCACCGACGGACAATGGATATTGCCTCACTTCGAAAAGATGCTTTATGACCAGGCCCTGATCTGCATGGCCTATACTGAGGCGTACCTGGCCACCGGCAAGGATGATTTCAGGAAGGTGGCGGAAGGTATAGTCGAGTATGTTCTGAGGGACCTGGTCTCGGACAGAGGGGCGTTCTGCGCTTCCGAGGATGCGGACAGCGAGGGCGTGGAGGGCAAGTTCTACACATGGACCAGCATCGAGATCGAGGAGGTGCTCAAGGACCTGAATCCCGAGGTCTTCATGGCATGCTTTGACGTCCACCCCGAGGGGACCATCGGTTCTGGCAGGGAAGGGGACAGCGATCGAAACCTCCTGCACCTAGTGGCAGACCTCGCCACCCTGGCCTCCAAGTTCGAGATGAGCCCGGCGCAATTGGATGATTATCTAAGCTCATGCATGGAACGTTTGAGAAGGGTCCGTGAGATGCGTATCCGTCCAGCCCGCGATGACAAGGTCCTTACGGATTGGAACGGGCTCATGATCGCCGCCTTGGCTAAAGCGGGTAGAGCATTCGATGAGGAGCGTTACCTGCAGGCGGCAAAGAGGGCGGTGGATTCGATAGAAGGATTCTTGGCGTCGCCGGAGGGCGGCCTATACCACATGTATCGGGACGGTGAGGCCAGGGTGAACGGCATGCTCTCTGACCATGCCTATTACATCTGGGGGCTCCTGGAGCTTTATCAGGCCACCTTCGAGTATCGATATTTGAACAGAGCGGTCGAATATACCAGGAGGACCATCGATCTGTTCGGTGACGATAGCGGAGGATTCTACAACTCCATGGCCAAGGACGATCTGGTCATCCTGAGCAAGGAGATCTCGGATGGGGCCATGCCTTCGGCGAATTCGGTGATGGTCTATGACCTGGCTATGCTGTCGACGATGATCGATGACCGGAGGATGAAGGAGGCGGCGATGGCCTCCGCCAAATACTATGACTTTTACCTTTCCAAGGTACCGGACGCGCTGTCGTTCTTCATGATGGGTCTGAGGATGCTGCTGAGACCGGCCGAGGAGTTGGTCATCGCCGGCGACCCTATGGACGAACGCACAAGTGCGATGGTCGGGGCTACCAACTCGATCTTCCATCCGTATACAGTCATGATGCTGAATCCAATGCGGGAAGGAAAGATGCCCGAGTGCAAGAACCTCTCCAGCCTGAATGATAAGACTCCGATTGGCGGAAAGGCCACTGCCTACCTTTGCCGGAATGGGAGCTGTCTCAAGCCCATTCAGGATCTTGACGAGCTCATGGATGCGTTGAGAGCGGCGGTCAAGCCTCATCAGGTGTGACCACCGATGCCGGCGGCCTATCGACGTAGGTCACCTGGAACCGTGAC
Source organism: Methanomassiliicoccales archaeon (assembly GCA_036504055.1). NCBI lineage: Archaea > Methanobacteriati > Thermoplasmatota > Thermoplasmata > Methanomassiliicoccales > Methanomassiliicoccales archaeon. Next base: position 48,909 of record DASXVU010000020.1, read on the forward strand.
TGGAACCGGCGGAATGCGCGCATGACCGGCTTTGCCAGAGCAAAAGTGAAGACCACATTGCCGCCCGAATGCAATAATCCGAAAGGCAGGCCTGCACCGAATATGAACAAGAACTTCTCCGGGTCCAGATTATACAGCCAGACCCAACTGCTGAAATCGAGCAGTTCGTTGTACATCCAGCCGAGCATGAAGCAGAGGATGGCCATCTTGACAACGCTCACCTCCTTGCTCTTTTTTCCGATGAGGCCGGAGACAAATCCCACCAAACCCCAACCGGCCATCTGCCATATCGCCCAGGGGCCCATCCCGAGGAACAGGTTGGAAATGATCGCCGTCGTGCCGCCGACCATGAACCCGGCCAACGGTCCGAAGACCAAGCCGACCGCCATGATCAGGAAGGTGCACGGCTGAACGTTCGGGATGGCTGCGAATGGGATGCGCGATGCCGCGATGATGGCGCCGAGTATCCCGATCAAGGCCACTTCCTTCGAGCTAACAGCGGTTTCCTCGAAGCGGCCAAAGAACGTTATTAGGAGGAGCAGCATGAAGGCGTTCGTGAGCAATGCCGCATAGGTCTTCAGGTCCGATGAGTCCACGAACGTGAGATAGAGTATGAACGCCGCTACGGTTATGGTCGCCACGGTCGGGACCAATGACATGTAGGTAATCCGCGAATGCGTCTTAACTCTCACGGTATCCATGGTATCGGTCTCCATCTCAGACCACCCCTAGCTCTTCTTTGGCGATGGCCATCATATCGTCCAGGGATATCTCCGTCAGGCACCCGTCCTTCAGTCGGAGAACCCGGCTGGAATATTCCGCAATGAACCGGTAGTCATGGGTCACCAGGATGGTGGTCTGACCCTCCGCACGAAGCTTCTCCAGGATATCGCCCAGTTTGGCCTTGTTCCATTGGTCAAGCCCTCTCGTGGGCTCGTCCAGTATCAGGACCTTGGGCTTGGCGACAAGGATCGAGGCCAGGGCGGCCCTCTCCCTCTCACCGCAGCTCAGGTCCCGGGGGAACCTCTTCAGGTACCGCTCCAGATCCAGTATCCTGAGCGCCCAGTGGATCCTCTCGTCCCACTCCTTCTCATCGATCTTGAGGTTTCTGAGGGTGAACTGGAGTTCCGCCTCGAGCGATTCCTCGAACAGGTAATCGTTAGGATTCTGCCCCAGATAGCCAATGGTCTTGGCGATCGATGCGGACGTCAGACCGGAGATGCTTTTACCGTTGACCTTTACATCACCGGTCCTCGGTCTCAGCAGCCCATTGAGGTTCTTCATCAGGGTGGACTTGCCGCTCCCGTTATCACCGGTGATGGAGACCAGTTCGCCAGTCTTGACCTTCAATCCCAAGCACTTTAGCACCTCTCTTCCTTCATATCCGAAGCTGATGTTATCCGCCTCGATTATGTCGGGTTTATCGTCGGGGATCGCCACATTGCGGCTCTCTGGCGCGTTCAAAAGGCCTATGCCCTTCATGTAATCCACCATCTCGTCCCGTGGCCCGTCCTTGACGATGGAACCCTGGTCCATGACGATTATCCGGTCGGGATAATCGATGCAGCGCTCGACCCGGTGCTCAACCAGTATGACCGATATCCCCAGTTCGCGGTTCATCTGCTTAAGGAACTCCAGGAACAGCACGGCGTTGTCCCCGTCCAGCTGCGATGTGGGTTCGTCCAGCACGATGTACTTCGGTCGCATGGCCAGGATGGATGCCATGGCCACCTTCTGCTTCTCCCCTCCGCTCAGTTCCGGAATGAACCGGGTCAGGAATTGTTTCAGGTCCAGGTACTCGGAGTATTGAAGGACCCTTTCCCTCATGGTCTCGGTGGGGACGCACATGTTCTCCATGCCGAATGCCATCTCATTCTCCACATTGGTCATGACCAACTGGTTCTCGGGGTCCTGGAACACCATGCCTACCAAGTTCGCGTAGTCACAGGGGGAATGGTCTCTCGTGTCCATGCCGTCGACGACCACATGGCCTGACATCCTCCCGCCATAGAAATGAGGGATGAGCCCGTTCAGGGCACGGCAGAGGGTGGACTTGCCGCAGCCCGACCTCCCCAGCACCAGGATGAACTCGCCTTCCTTTATCTTAAGATTGACGTCGTTCAATGAATTGGCGTTCGCACCGACATACTGGAATGAGAGCCGTTCCACCTCGATCATTTCCTTCCCCCCAGGAATATCGGCGAAAGCAATAGCAGGATGACGCCGATGATCTCGAAGTCCAGCAAGGACGGGCTCGTCATCTCACCGGCAAGATAATCGACGTGGCCATGTCCGACTATGAACATCGCCACGGCGAAGAACATCGCCGCAACGAACGATATCACCATCGCGATCTCGCGGGTCGTTATCCTGGCGATGATATAGGACGTTCTTTTGCCCGATCCGAACCCTCGCGCTTCCATCGCCTCGGATATCCCGACGGACCTCTCAAGAGAGTTCATCAACAGGGGCATTACGACCGGGGACCGGGCCTGGGCTTTCTTGAGAGCCCCACCCTCGTCGAACTCCACACCCCTGACCCGCATGGCGTCCATGATGTTCTTCGAATCGGTCGCGATGGTGGGGTACATCCTAGTGGCCAAGGAGAACGAGGTTGTCGTCTTGTGGCCGAATCTTGACATGGCGCGGAGAGCCTCGTCCGGATGCACGATGAAGGCGAGCAATGAGAACGATCCCACGGCCACGAACAGCCTGAAGCACATGCTGGTCGCGAACCAGATCGATTCCGAGGTGATCCTGATTATTCCATAGGTGAAGACCACATCATAGCCCTGAGGGATTAGGAGATTGAAGAGGAAGACGAAAGGAATCATGTATGCGGTATACTTCAGCAACGAGAGCGTGGACCGGAGCACTCTGCCCGCCACCGCCACCAATAGTATGAAGAGGAACAGGATCGCCAAGTAGAAGATGTCCGAAAGGAGCACGGACATAACGAACATCGCCGCTACGAACACGATCTTGGGTCGGGCATCCAGCTTGTGGATCCTCGAGTTGGTGTCCTTGTATGGGAATATCATGTGAGATTACCTGACAGCTCCATGAACTTCCAGTACACTCGGTCTCCATCGTTCAATGTTGTCTTGTCGCATGCGACCGTTCCATAGACATCGTTAACATAGAACTGCCAACCCCGTCCAGGCCTCTCGGTGTTCACCCCATCGATCCTCTCGATGATCGTTCCCATGGCGACGTACTGTTGCCTGACCACGGCGAAGTCTCCCTTGCCCGCACATTCCATCAGAAGGTCCATGACGTTGTCTGAGAACGTCATGTTCTTGAAGACGAAGATGGTGGTGCCGTTACCGCTCGCATGGGTCTCATAGGTCCAGACCCCGCTGGAATTGGTCCAGGTGGTCACGTTGTTCCGGAAATGGTTCGTGGGGGCATCGGAGAAATCGATGGTCATGGTGGCGGTCTTGTTCTTGGCTCCGCTGCTGTTGCCGGGGAACAGTCCCATTCCGCTTACCAGCACCACGGCCACCAATACGACGACGATGATCGCCACCAGTGTCGATTTTTTCATCTTGTATCCCCTACTTCTTGCGCCTCACGAAATAGACTGCCCCTACCGCCAACAGGACCAGGACGACCGATGCCACTAGGACATAGAGCATGGTGTTATCGGTCGCCGCGGTCTTGGATTCAACCGATATGGCCTTGGTAACGGTCGTGTTCGCCCCTTGCGCGTCAACGGTCCAGGCGGTAACGGTGTAGCTTCCCGCCTTTTCATAGGTATGGTTGACATGCGCTCCGGTGCTGGTGTTACCGTCGCCGAAGTTCCAGGTCACATGGCACTGGTCCAGGTCGACGATCCCGGCGGAGAACTCGACCTTCAAACCATCATTGACGGCAGTCAGATTTACGACCGGATCGAGGTTGTTGTAGGCGTAGACATATCCATTGTCGCACACGGCAATGACGGTGTCCTCCACAACGATCGGCGATCCCAGAGCATAGTTGGCTGGAAGCAACGAGGAATTCCACATCTTGACGCCCGTCTTCGAAAGCATCACGATGTTGCTCGTCGCCTCGTTCGTAATTGCCAGGATGCCGTTCGAGGAAACCGCTATGGATCCTCCGATGGTCGCCCCGATCGATGTTGACCATACCAGAGAACCGTTCGCTTTCCTCATCTGGATATCGTTTCCATAGGAGACCACGACATTCTTACCGAGTATCGAAGGGGTGCTCATCTTGCCCGTCATGGAGATGTTCGACATGATCGTGCCGGTGTAGTTCATCTGGACGAAGTTCGACGAGGACACGGCATAATCCGATACCGCATAGGTATAGGTGATCAGGACGATCGAATCGTTGAGGAGGGCTGCTGAGGACTTGATCTTTCCCCCAAAGGAGACGTTCCACAACTCGGTCCCATTCGTCGCCACGGCATGGAACACGCCATCGGTGGATCCGACGTAGATGGTCCCATCCTTGACCGCCGGGGCTGAGTAGTATATCTCGGAGGCAAGCACCTTCTTCCATGCCAGAGATCCGTCCTCATTCAGGGCGTACAACTTACCGTCACCGCCGGGCACGATTATCATGTTAGAGGTGAACACAGGCGACGAGCTGATCCCCTTGGCCGGGGAATCGATGGTGAAGTTCCACAGCTTGGCTCCCGTCGCTGAGTTGAACGAAGTGACGACGCCATCGTTTGTCGAAACGATGACCTGACCTTCGATCAGGAGAGGCGAAGATAACTGGAAAGCGGTTGAATTGACCGTTGCGTTCCACTTCTGATCTCCATTCAGGTCCATGCAAAAGAGCTTGGCCTTGGTCATGAAGTCCCCGGCAAATACATACAGACTGCCGTTCGCGCTGACCGGGACCGTGTCGATCGCGCCAGAGTTCAGGTTCTTGCTCCATGCCATCCCAGGGGTGACACTGGAATAGGATGGTGAATTACCGGAATTGGAGAGGTCATATTTTGAAACGGTCCATGGATACCTGTGCTCCGGTGTGGCCAGAGGGGCTGGTGAGGACCAATCGGCCCGAGATGCGCCGATCTTAAACGCTATGGCTGGAAAGTTTATTGCCTTTGCATTTGGTGACTGGGCTCCAAACATTGGAGATACCCATTTCTGAGCCGTACTGTTCCAAACCCAGAATCCCCAGAACTCGGTGGAGGTGCTGCTCTTGTTTCCTATCTTGTCAACAAAGTCCCCCATCCCAGGATAGTTTATCGATTCGAATGCCAGACCTAATTGCTCTGCTGCCATCTTGGTGGCGTTGAAAGAATCGGTGTTTGAGTCAATTGGGACATCGGCCCATGCGACAGTTCCATCTCCGAAATCGATAAGAACGGCACAGGTTTGAGGTGTCGTAGCGTCAGTTAGAACCGGCATTGCCGCCACTGTCAAGAACGAAGCGAACATTAGAAACGCGAACAATCGTTGAAATTTCATCGAAGATCCCCGATGGCCTTGGTTAGACCGAGTATTGGATGTATTATCCAATATATCAACCCTCTTCCACCGAATAATTATATTTCTGAGACCGTCTATTGCCTTGTTCGACTGGTCGATTCATAGATCATTCGACGAAGCATCTATATCCTGGACCACGAGGACAATGAGATGATGAGGCCATATGTGGTGAGGGCGGTGTGATCCGCCAAACCCATTCAATTGTTTAGAAAAATGAAAAGACCGCCAGGTATGGCCGTTCAGATCAATTCGAACGCCGCCGCCAATGCACCATCTTCCGCCTGGTCGTAGGTCTTTGCGGTGCCGATGATGATGACGTCGCCCTCGGTCACCGCCAGAAGCCTCCGGAGCGCCTCGGCGAACTCCGGCCTCTCATTGTCCAGATCGTAGTCGGGCGGGACCACGAGATGGTCGCCGGATACGATGATGGTCGTCGCCCCCTCCGCTCCAGCCTTGATCGCACTGTCCCTCTGTTCCACGCCGAGCTTGATCTTCATGCTCTGGCCTTTAACTAGCACAGCCGCGCTCCTCTCACCTAGGGTGCTGTCCGTCGGCTCGACCCTTTCCATGAAGATCGGGAGTTTGCCGAGGAACTCGTGGCCCTTGATGGCTATCTTGACCCCGGTCTGTTTGACATCGATCATCTCGCGATCGCGAAGATACTCGATGATGGTCCGCATGCTTCCTTCACCTATGTTCACCATGTCAGCAAGTTGCTTGCGCCCCTTGCGCTTTCCATCGGATAAGATGGAAAGTGTTTTGAAGACGTGATAGTCGGCGAACCGGTGCACCGGACCATATCTGGGCAAATCAACGAGCTTCATCGCTTAGAATACCGTCACTTCGCCTTTTACAACTTTCTCCGTGACCTTGTTGATGTTCTCGAACCAGTTGTCGGCCACCGCAAGCGCTTTCTTCTGGGTCTTTTCGAAGTTGACGCCGTCTCCCAGAATGAGCTGGACGCTGCAGGTCTGCGGGTCGTTGATGGGCCTGCCGATCTGGGACAGGATCCTTACCTGGGCTTCCTGGACGTCCCCGCCGGCCTCCTTCACGATGTCCCTCGCAATCCAGTTGGCAAGGATGTTGTACATCTTGCCGACATGGGTGATCGGGTTCTTTCCGGCGGAGGCCTCCATGCTCATCGAGCGGTAAGGGGTGATCAGGCCGTTGACGCGGTTACCGCGACCGACGGAGCCGTCGTCCCCGTTCTCCGCGCTGAGCCCGGTGACCGTCAGGTAGTAGTTGCCGTTCTTGTAATCATCGGCGTGGTTCACGTCGACCTTAACATCGTACTTGGTGAACTTCGAGGCATAGTCGGACACCCGCTGGGTCATCTCCTGCACGACATTGATGTAATGGTCGGCGTCCGGAACGAACTTGTCCACCATGGCGCAGGCGATGGTCAGGGTTATCTTGTCGTTGTTCCTCGAGGCCATGACCTTCACGTCCTGGCCGGTCTCCTTGAGCTTCTTCTTCATCGCGCCGTTGATGTAACGCTCGACCTCGAGCGTCACCGTCTCGGTCTGGGAGAGAGGTGCGAAACTGCACCCGAAGGAGGTGTCGTTCGCCAGCATGCAACTGTTGGCGTTGCCGTTCACCTTGCACTTGTCAGCGAGGGACTCGAAGTTCTTTATCAGGTCGATGCTGCCCTTGCCGATCTTGCAGTCCACGATGACATCATTGTTCACGTCCAGATGCGGGAAGTTCTTCAGGTAATCCTTCGCCGCTCCGATGGCGGTGGTGGCATATGGCAGCCGCTCTCCGTCCACTTGGGTGATCGCTCGGCCGATGAGGACGATATAGATCGGCTCGAGCATTCTTCCGCCGCCGAACTTTGGGGCGCTCTGTCCACCCACAACCTCGTTCTGATCGGTGTTGTGGTGCAGAACCTCTCCGTATCTGTCCAGATACATCTTGCACAGCGCACGGCTGACCGATTCTGCCAATCCATCGGAGATGGTGTCCGGATGCCCGAGGCCTTTACGTTCGACGAGCTCGACCCTCTGCTTCTCGATAGGGGTGAGTTTCAGGCTCTCGACGATGATGTTCTTATCGATCTTCTTTACCGCTGGCTTCTTTGCTGTGGTCTTCCTAATCGGCTTGGATGCCATGATGGTCACCTATTTTGCTGGAGTAATTTGCAATCCTTGACCAGCTTTTATCCCAATACTGTCTGGCCGTAGACTGAGCTAGCCGCTTGTAATTGGTTCGGTCATATAAGCCCTATTGACTCAATTATTCATATATGACTAATAACATGTGGGTATTGCCATGAAATTCCCTGATGAGACGGAGATCAAGAAATTACGTAAGAGCCTAGACATCACCCAGTCTGAATTGGCCTCTCTTTCCGGCGTGAGCCAATCCACGATAGCGAAGATGGAAAGGGGCAGCATCAAGGGCAGCTATTCGGCCGTCGTCAGGATCTTCGAGGTCCTGCAGGAAGAGATGAGCAAGAGGCGAGAGGGAATGCGTGCAAAGGACGTCGCCTCCACCAACATCGTCAGCATACAATCGGGTGAGAAGGTCAAACGGGCCACCGAGGTGATGAGGGAGAGCGGATACTCGCAACTACCGGTCTTCAACGGAGTTCAGCACGTAGGCAGCATCAGTGAGTTCAAGATCCTCAGTATGCTGCGTGACGGCTCGAAGATGGAGGACTTGGGAGAGCAGACGGTGGGCTCGATCATGATGGACTCGTTCCCGATCGTCAGCGAGGAGGCCGCTGTCGAAGTGGTGACCTCTCTGCTGTCCGCATCCAATGCAGTCCTCGTATCTAGGAAAGGTTCGATCGTCGGGATAATAACCAGCTCAGACGTTCTGAAGCTTCTTTGAGGTTACCGTCCCGTCATAGTTGACCTGCACGATCATCAGGTCCTCCGAGGCATAGGTATTGGGAAAAATGTCCCGGGCCTCTTCGACCAGGAGGCCCACGTCCTCGTACCTGCCACTGAAGTGGTTAAGGAAGAGGGCCTTGACCCGGGCCAGCGAGGCTATGGTGGCGGCATCTCTGGCGGTCGAATGGCCGAACTCTTTGGCCTTCTCCTGCAGCGAGATGTCCGCGGTCGCCTCGTGCACCAGCAGGTCGCATCCCAGGATCGATTCCATGAAATGTTCGCTCGGCCTCGTGTCCCCGGAAAACGCCACCTTAAGACCGGGACGGGGATCTCCCATGACCATGTCCGGCGAGATCGTCCTGCCTTCGACCATCACGCTCGAACCGGACTGGAGCTTCGAGAAGCAGGGACCCTCGGGAACGCCAAGCTCGATGGCCTTGGCCCGGTTGAACCTTCCGCGCCGGAGGTCCTCGCTGAGAACGAACCCGAACGAGGGGATGCTGTGGTCGGTCCGGACCGCCTTGACCTGATAGCCTTTTCCCTGGACGATATGGTAATCATCAACATCGTGCCCGGAGACCTGGAACCCCGCCTGGAAATAGCCGAGGTTCAGTATCGTGTCGACCGTGGCCGAGGTCCCTTCCGGACCATAGATCTCCAAGGATTCCGTGCGGCCTGCAAAGTTCATCGACTGGATCAGGCCGGGCAATCCGAGGAAATGGTCACCGTGGAGATGGGTGATGAAGATCTTGGCGATCTTCATGTAGGAGACCGGGGAGCTCATCAATTGCCTTTGGGTGCCCTCACCGCAATCGAATAAAACGATCTCAGGACCCACGCGCACGGCCGTTGCGCTGGTGTTGCGGCTCCTGGTCGGTACGCTCCCTCCAGTCCCAAGAAATATGATCTCCACGCCACCACATCTACTCAGGATGCATTAATCTCTTTTGCGTCGTGGCGGTCCATCCATTTGTTGCTGAAGAAGAAGACCACCAATCCCAACGCCGCCATCACCGTTGCCAGATACATGGTGCCATGATATCCCAAACTGTATGTGGCCAAACCGCCGATCAATGCCCCCATGATCGCCGATATGCTGAGAAAGGATTGCAGCAGCCCGGCGCTGGTCCCTTTCTCATCGTTCCGTTCCATGACGTATTTGACCGAGCCGACATAGAGGCATGACCACGACGCGGCGATCATCACTTGACTCGGGATTATCATCCAATATGTGGTGGCGATGGTATAGGAGGGGAACGTCAACATGGAGAAGACGAAACCGAACAGCACAAGCTTCTTCGACCCGAACCGGTCGACGTAGTTCATGAAAACGAACTGAGCGGCCGCGTTCACTCCATAGACCATCCCAATGAAGAGCGGGTCCGCCCCGAGGTCTGCCAGGAACAGCGCGTACACCACCCATATCATGTTCGCTCCGATATGCCGTAACATGACCGACAGATAGACCGGGAAATTGCGGACTATGATCTTGGTCGGGAAGAGCGGGACCTGATGGCACCTTTCTTTATGGAACGGCAGATAGAGTGAGACCACGAACGCCACAAAGAGCATTGCCGCGCTGGCGATGAAGATGCCATAGTAGATGCCTATGGCCCCGGCGAAGAAGGTCCCGAAACCGAAGCCGAGACTGCCATAGGCGCTGAACTTACCCACCTTCTTGTCGTTCTCATAGACGTGGCAAAGAAGAGCGGACGGGTAGATGCCGCAGGCGGTCCCGACGAATACCCGGGACAGGCCCACCATGAACGCGTCATGGGCGAACACCTGGAGGAGGAGGGCAATGGAAGTGATCAGAAGGCCAGCCTGCAAAATGCGCCTTTTCCCGTGAACGTCGGAGGCCCTGCCGAATATCCATGAGGAGGAGAACAGGGCGGCATTGAAAACGGCGGTGATCAGGCCGATCTCGATGGTGTTGGCGCCGAAATCCCCCCGAAGCATGTTCGGGATGAGCAGCGCAGAACCGGAAAGCCCGGCGCTGGACAGAACTTGGATCCAAGCGACCTTCATCCGTTCGAGGAATCCCTCACAGACCTTAATCCTTGCGGGGTTAAGCTGCGATCAGCGTATGGAACCGATCTTTCTCTCGGTCTTGGTCGCTTTCTTATAGGCCTTGTAGTGCTCCTTGCAGAGGTGGACACGCTTCAGGTCCTCATCTACCTTGAGCTCGGCCTCCTGGGCGCTGTTCTGGGATATCGACCTTTCAGCCGGCTTCCCGCATCCGGCTACATCGCAGGGCTTCTCTTTTTCTACAGCGTGGTGGGTCTCTGCCATGAATCTGGCATTCCATCACGTTCATTTTAACGTTTTGCCCTGAGTATCGTCAGCCCATCGACATCATTATGTCCGCCTGGGACCATCACCAGACGATCAGAATGACGACGCTGAAAAGAATATTGGTCGGAGTGGACGGTTCTGAGAACTCGCTCCGGGCTGCGAAGATGGCGGCGGAGATCGCTACGCCCTTCAGTTCCGAGATAGTGCTCCTTTACGTGCTCCAACCAACCGAATCCGCTTATTACACCGGTATGCCCACCACGGATGAGGCGGAACGGGCCAAGGGAGAGGAGAAGCTCTATCGGGCCAAGACCGTCTGTGAAGAGGCAGGTGCTAAAACACAATTGAAGGTCATGCTCGGCAACCCGGCAGAGGTCATCCTGAACCTCTCCGAGGACGGGTTCGATCTGGTGATCGTCGGCACCAGGGGCATAGGTGCGCTGGCCCGTTTCCTGATGGGCAGCGTTTCCTCCCGTGTGGTACAGTACTCGAAAGTGCCGGTCATGGTGGTCCCTTAGGAGCTTGATGCAAATGATCAAGGTCGCTCCATCCATCCTATCGGCAGACTTCGGCGCGCTGGCAAATGAGGTTCGCAGGGTCGAGGAGGCAGGCGCGGATTGGGTCCATGTCGACGTCATGGACGGAATGTTCGTTCCGAACATCACCATCGGACCGGAGGTCATAAAGAAGATCCGGCCGCACACCAAGCTGCCCTTCGATGTACATCTGATGATAGTCCAGCCGGAGCGCTACATCGAAGCGTTCGCCAGGTCCGGAGCCGATTTCATAACCATACATGTCGAAGCCTCGAATGTGATATCTGAGACCCTGGCAAAGATAAGATCGCTGGGTATGAGGGCCGGTATCTCGATCAACCCGGAGACGCCATTCGAGGCGGTGCTTCCATACCTGAAGGAGATAGACCTGCTTCTGGTCATGACCGTTCACCCCGGTTTCGGGGGACAGTCGTTCATCGATGGAGTCGTTCCGAAGATATCCATGGCGAAGAAGTATGCCGAGGCGAACGGCCTCGATTTCGACATCGAGATCGACGGAGGGATCAACGCCTCCACCGGTTCGAGGTGCGTCAAGGCGGGCGCTAACGCACTGGCCGCGGGCAGCGCACTCTTCGGATCGAAGGATATGAAGGCTGAGATAGGAGCTTGGCACAAATTCTAAGTTAGCCAGATGTGAGAAATTATGAGGAATTTGAATCGTGGGGAGAATCGACATTTTATTAACGGTGAACGCTATCTCGGGCAGTACACCGAAAGTCAATACTTGAGGTATACCCGTTCCCCGAAAGGAAATCACATGGCTCGAATTGGATCTAAGAAGTCATTGGTCACAAAGCTTGGCATCAAGGATGGGATGAAACTCCTGTTCATCAACTCACCTCAGGGCTACGACGAGGTTCTTGGCAGGCTTCCAAAGAACGTTGTGGTGGTCGATGACATCACCGAGGAGCTTGATTTTGTACAGATGTTCAGCAAGAGCAAGAAAGAGGTAGACACCACGTTCCCCAGGCTGCTCGCGGCCATCAAACATGAAGGGATCATCTGGGTCTGCTGGCCGAAGGGATCGTCGAAGATGAAAACGGACCTCACTGGCGCCATGGTGCGCGAGGTCGGTGTGGCGAATGGAATGATCGACGTTAAGGTCTCTTCCATCGACGACACCTGGTCTGGGCTCAAGTTCGTCAACAAGGCGAAGGAAAGGGACTAAACGCCTTAGAGCTCCAGGATGCGCCATTTCGATCATCAGGGATGGCATCTGGGATCAAATTGAAGGGGAAAGGTAAATAAATGCCCCCTCTTATTCCGTGCTGAGTGGCCTCATGGAATTCACGAAGAGACACCTGCTGATACTGCTGACGGTAATCCTACCCCTGATTCTTCTGGTATTGGCGATGGCCTTCAACGCTGGCATATGCATATTCATGGCCATCCTGGTATGGATCGGAATCGCGATGGTCATGCTGTACATGCCGCAGTTCAAAGAATGATCATTTGACCAATGTCCCGAAGGCCACCTTCTTGCTGATCCGGTCTATACGGACCTGGACGGTTTCTCCGATCTTAGTGTCCGGCACGATGATGACAAAGCCTTCGATCTTCCCCACACCATCTCCCTGAGACCCGATGTCAGAAATCGTTACGGTGTATGTCTTACCTTCTTCCACCGGTTTCTTCTCCTTGAACCCGACCGAATTCTCCATGTCATGAACTAGGTAAGGGACCGATATTAATGTTTTCTCTATCTGGCCAGATGCGATCAGCCAATCAGCATATAGCGAGGCGATTGGGAGCGAAGGAGATCGTTCGATCCGGCTAAACGCCCGTAGTGGACATCCATTGTCGGGAAATGGTTATTATTCCAGTATCCGATTCAGATTAGGAAGCGGGATCCGCTCCGATGGAGGATCGAAGAAAATGGGCGTCAACCTGGCCGACATCATCAAGGCACGGGATGTTACATCGGAGGAACTGAGGGGCAAAACGGTGGCCATAGACGCCTACAATGCCATCTACCAGTTCCTATCGGTCATACGGCAGCCCGATGGAACGCCGCTCAAGGACAGCAGAGGGAGGATCACCTCCCACCTGTCCGGTCTGCTCAACCGGAACGCTAACCTTATTGAGATGGGTGTAAGGCCCGCATACGTTTTCGACGGGATACCTTCCGAGATGAAGAGCGGTACGATCCAGGACCGTCATGAACGAAGGGTCAAGGCCCAACAGGAATGGCAGACATCGATAGAAAAGGGAGAGACGGAGAAAGCATTCTCGAAGGCCACCCAATCGTCCCGGATCACGAACGAGATAGTCGCGTCCTCCCGGATACTGCTGACCCATCTCGGCATCCCGGTGGTCCAGGCGGCGGAGGAGGGAGAGGCTCAGGCAGCCTATATGGCGCAGAAGGGAGTGGTGTGGGCGGCCTCGTCGCAGGATTTCGACTCGCTGCTGTTCGGAGCGCCCCGGCTCCTGCGGAACCTGACCTTGGCAGGGAGGCGGAAGATGCCCGGGAGGAACGAGTACCGGGATGTTAAGATGGAGATCATCGATGCGGAGATGGCATTCAGGGAACTGGAGATATCCAGGGAGCAGCTGATCGACCTCTGCATCATGATGGGCACGGACTACAACGAAGGCATCAGCGGGATCGGGCCCAAGCGAGCACTGAAGCTGATCAAGGAACAAGGTGACTTCGTTAGAGCAATGGCCTCCATCGACAAGGTCTTCCCCGAGTACGAGAAGGTCAGGGACCTGTTCCTGGATTTCGAGAAGACGGACAACTATACGCTCGATTGGAAGGAACCGGACAGAACGAAGGTCGTTGAAATGCTGGTCGGTCAATATGATTTCTCGGAGCAGCGGGTCAACTCCGCATTGGACAAGATGGTCCCTAAACCGGTCAAAAAGGAGATAAAGAACCAGTCCAGCCTGGACATGTTCTAAGGCAGACCGGACCGGGATGATCGGGAAATGCCAAGCTGCCAGGAATAACTTTCATTTTCCGTATTAAGGCGAGAACATTAATATGATAACAGAATGATATAACGTTTCTCTCCGGATGCCGAGGTTACGACGCGCAGCTTCTGGACCATGTAGTTTATATTGTCTGGCGGCATCTGGGCGACGGAAGGGACGGCGATGATAAAGCAAGTCCAAGGCAGTTACAATCCAGCTAAACTAGAGAAAGCGGTCCGGGATTTCTGGGCCAAGACCGATGCGTACAAGAAGACGAAGGAGCTCCGCGCCAGCGGTCCTGATTATTACTTCGTCGATGGTCCTCCGTACACCACAGGTTACATCCACCTGGGCACGGCATGGAACAAGACCATCAAGGACACCATCATCCGGTTCAAGAGGATGCAGCGGTTCAACGTGACCGATACTCCTGGCTATGACATGCATGGTCTGCCGATCGAGGTCAAGGTGGAACAATCCATCGGCGTCAAGAACAAGAAGGAGATCGAGGAGTACGGCATCGACCGTTTCGTGGGGACCTGCAAGGAGTTCGCGTTGGGCTTCCAGAAGAAAATGAACGAGCAGTTCTCAGAACTGGGAGTGTGGATGGACTGGGACAACCCGTACCTTACCATCAACTCCAGCTACATAGAGGCCGCCTGGTGGACGCTGAAGCGGGCGCATGACAAGGGCCTGCTGGTCACCTCAAACCGGGTGTTGCCTGGATGCCCCCGCTGCGAAACGGCACTGGCCGAGGCGGAGATCGAGTACTCGGACGAGAAGGACCCGTCGATCTACGTCAAGTTCCCCCTTAGGAACGACGAGAAGGTCTCCCTGCTCATATGGACCACCACGCCATGGACGCTGCCGGCGAACATGGCCGTTGCCGCCCATCCTGATTTCAAATATGTAAAGGTCCGCTTCCGCCGCATCGGTGAGACCGAGACCGTCATCGTGCTGAAGGACCTGGTCGATCAGATCGGTGAGATCGGAGGCTGGGAGCAGTACGATATCCTGGAGACCATAGAGGGGGACGACCTTGTTGGAACGGAATACGTGTCGCCTTTCGCCGACGAGGTCCCCTACCAGAGAGAGGTGGACGGCAAATGGGTGCATAAGGTCATCCCCTCCAAGACCGTCGAGCCCTCCAACACCGGTCTGGTGCATATCGCGCCTGGGCACGGCCCCGAAGACTTCGAGCTGGGCAAGGAGTTCGGCATCGAACCGTTCTGTCCGGTCGACGCTAATGGGAAGTTCAATTCCGATGTGGGCGAGAAATACCAGGGCATGCACATCAAGAAGGCCAATCCTCTGATAATCGAGGACCTCAGGGAGAAGTCCGTCCTGTTCTGGAGCGGTACCATCGAGCACCGTTTCGGGCACTGCTGGAGGTGCAACACGCCGGTCATCTTCCGCAACACCCAGCAATGGTTCCTCAAGGTCACCGCGGTCAAGAACCTGATGCTTGAGGAGGTCGAGAGGATAAGATGGACCCCAGATTGGGCCGGTTCCTCGCGTATGTACGACTGGGTGCTCAACGCCAGGGATTGGTGCATTTCCCGTCAGCGGTACTGGGGCATACCGATCCCGGTGTGGACCTGCAGCGCCTGCGGGGAGATAAAGGTCATCGGCTCGGTCGCCGAGCTGGAGAAACTGGACGGCTACCGCAAGGACATGGAGCTGCACCGGCCATGGATCGATTCGATCACCTGTGACTGTCCCCGCTGCGGCAAGACCATGAGGAGAGTACTGGACGTCCTGGACGTGTGGTTCGATTCGGCAGTGGCCTCCTGGGCGCAACTGGGTTTCCCGGGCAAGCGGACCGAGTTCGACCGCTGGTGGCCGGGACGATGGATCACCGAGGCGCAGGACCAGACCAGAGGATGGTTCTATTCACAGTTGGCCGCCGGATGCATAGCGTTCGGCCGGGCACCGTACGAGAGCGTGCTCATGCACGGATGGATGCTGGACCCGACCGGCCAGCCGATGTCCAAGAGCAAGGGGAACGTCATTGAGCCGAGCAAGGTCATCGCGGAGTACGGCGCGGACGCGCTCCGGTTCTACATGCTGCGATCCTCCGCCCCATGGGAGGACATCGCCTTCCAGAACGAAGGGGTGAAGAACGCCCGGAAGATGCTCAACGTCTTCTGGAACGTGGTCAACTTCGCCACCCAGTACATGGCCATAGACAACTTCGACCCGAACTCGGTGGACTATGAGAGGTTGAAGGGCCACCTGCGGTCCGAGGACCGGTGGCTGATCTCCAAGACCGAGAAGCTGAAGCATGAGGTCACCCGCAACATCAACACCTATGACCTGCACAAGGCCTGCCGGGCCATCGAAGAGTTCATACTCGACGATCTGTCCCGCTGGTACGTGCGCCTGATCAGGGACCGGATGTGGAAGGAGGAGGGCGACCTGGACAAGCTGGCAGCCTACAAAGTCCTGTTCGATTCGGTCATGGCCACGAACCTGTTGCTGGCCCCCTTCTGCCCGCATGTCACCGAGGACATCTATCAGCATATGGACGGGACCAAGGGATCGGTCCATATGCTGGAATGGCCGTCCGCCGACCTGACCAAGGTCGATGAGCGGCTCGAGACCTCGATGAAGGAGTGCGCAGAACTGGTCGAGATCATCACCAGGGAGCGGCAGGCTCGCAACGTCAAGCTGCGGTGGCCGATGAAGCGCATCATCATCAAGGCCTCGACACAGGAGGCGATGGACTCCATCATGGCATTGGACGACATCCTGCTGGCCCAATCGAACACCAAGTCGGTGCAGTATGTGAAGCCCGGACAGGAATGGGACGAGACGATCCTGAACGTCATCCCCAACCCCCATGCCATAGGCAAGGTCTATCGGCAATGGTCCTCGAAGATCGCGGTGTTGCTGAAATCCAGGCCGGCCAAGCAGATCAAGGACAGCATCGACAAGGGCGAGTACTCCCTAGGCATCGAAGGCCAGCTGGTCAAGATCGAGCCCAACATGGTCTCGTTCACCTCCTCCCTGCCTAACGAGGTCGCCGGGGCCAAGTTCAGCGGCGGCGAGGTGTACCTCGACTTCCAGATCACCCCGGAGATAGAAGCGGAAGGGTTTGCCAGGGAGATAATCCGACGTATCCAGCAAATGAGAAAGGACATGAAGCTGGACGTTGAGGAGTTCGTCAAGGTCGAAGTTTCCGCCCCGGCCAAGATCACCGAGTACTTCAAGATGTGGAAAGAGCACATCATGTCCGAGACGAGGGCCAAGAAACTGGACTTCGTGGATCAGCCCATGGGCACCTACAACGTCACCTGGGAGGTCGAGGGGCACAAGATGGAGATCGCGATTGCCTCGACCCACATCAAGGAGGCCATGACCAAACTGGCCGGGATACCAGGGCTCACCCCGAAGATGGCGATGTGCCTGGCGGAAAAGGGTTTCTGCTCGGTCGATGACCTGAAGAACCTGGGTGAGGAGAAGCTCGGCGCCATGGAAGGGTTCACCAAGTCCGATGCCAAGCGCATCTTCAACCATCTCGTCAGAACAGAGGATGTCCGGAAATGCGATACCTGCGGATCGGCCCTGGAAGCGGATGGAAGATGCCCCACCTGCGTCCCCATTGCCCATAAGGGCACGCCCAAGGAACGGCTCCTGCCCTACCTGCTTAGAGTCCCCCGCATGAACAAGCTCAAGGCAGAGATGCTCTACGATGCCGGATTCGACAGCATCGAGAAGATCACAGCCGCCGGAAAAGAGGACCTCACCAACGTGAGCGGACTTGGGACCAGGACCATCGATGCCCTGTTGGTCTATGCCCAGGGCAGAGGTTTTCAGGCGACCGTCAAGTGTCAGTCCTGCGGCAACGACATCCAGCCTGACGAACTGAAATGTCCGAGCTGCGGAGCCGCGGTAAGGGACGACCTGGACGAGGACGAGGAGAGGGCGAAGCCCAAGCCAGTGGGTGAACTGGAACGGTCCTACGCATACCTCATCAAAGAGGAGAAGTCCGAAAGGGCCTATTCATATTTCGAGAAGGCCATCACCCAGGGGCTCAAAGGCTTCTGCGTTACGCGTAACTATCCTCTCAAGATCAGGACCAAATACAACATGGGCGACACTCAAATAGTCTGGCTGTCGAACGTTGGGAAGGAGGAGTCCCTGCGGCCGAAGGACCTGGAGAAACTGAGCTACTCACTGGAACAGTTCCTGGCGGCCAACTCGGGAGTGATACTGTTGGACGGGCTGGAATATCTCATAACCAACAACAACTTCCTGACCGTCCTGAGGTTCATACAGTCACTGAGGGACCAGGTGGCCATCAACCGCTCCATCCTGATCATGGCGCTGAACCCGTCGACCCTGGACCCGCACGAGCTGAACCTTCTGGAGAAAGAGGTCGACGTGGCCTTGTAAGGGCCCCCTTTTCCCGTGGCCGGTCGGCCAAACATTTTTCATTTCTTCTTTCTCACTTGATATGAATGCTGGTTGACCATAACGACAGACCCATAGACAGGAATGGTCACTGGTCCTATTTCCCGGGGTGGTCTCGGTCCGTGTCCGGAGGCGCTGAGATCCATCGGAAATCACACCTTTCAAGGGTGCAATGGTGGCGGAGTATTCCGAGCTCAAACCAGCTTGAGGTCGTTCAGCAGCTTCAGGAATCCGGGGACGACGTCGTAATCCCTGACCTCTTCCGGCCTCACCCATTTGTGGTCGGTATGTTCCCAATCGGTGGTCACATCCTGGCTCTCGGTCTCGAACAGGAAAGGATAGATGGTCCAAATGTGGCCAGGTTCCCTGATGATGATCGGGTCTGCCTTCGCCCTCATTACGAAGTCGTTGATCGAGAGTTCCTCTCGGATCTCTCTCGGAGCGGTCTGTTCCGGACTTTCCCCCGGCTCGATATAACCGCTCACACCGGCCCACTTGCCTTGGTTGGTCCCTACCTTGTCGCTGCGCTTCAAGATGAGGATCCTCTCTTTGCATTGCAGTATGCTGGTGGTGACCTCGCTTTCTTTGACACCGGCTATACTGACCATACCCGTGTCGCCATCCACGAAAACATCGTCACCATCACGGAACAACGATATGTCCAAGGAATCGACCATGGGAACGCCCGCCATGACCGCTCCGGTGGCGACGATCGTTTCCGCCTTCTCATTGATAATGGCCGATGGCTGATTACCGTGCTTCTTCAGGTCGAGGATGGTATAGGACCCGACCGTGCTCCCCCTTCCCTTGGGAAAGATGAAGACCTTCCGGCTGATCGATGTACCTGCCTTTCCTGTCGCCACGGTAAGTTCACCGGTCTTGGAATCGACCCCGCCGAGGAAGCTGAAAGCCTCCGTGAGGATCACAGCCTTTCCCTCACCTTCCCCAGCCGATATGGAACGCCCCTTCATTGCATCACCGAACCGAGAAGTGCTTCGGCCGATTCGCACACCACCTTTTGTGAGCATAATGAGGGCAGGTAGCTGCATGCCTTGCATGAGTTCGTTGCCGTACAACTGTATACGCCTTCGATCGGGGTTACTATCATGCATGTATCGCAGACCACATTCCCTATTCTCTCCAATTCGCTGACCTCTTTGGGGCAACGGGCCTTGACATCCCTCGATGTGCAGAACCAGACATCGGTGTCCTTGGCCTTCCTCTTACCCTTCACGATACTGGCCAGATGCCTCACCTCATTCTCGCTGAGGTGCGGACAGCCAAGCGCTATCAGGTCCGGCTCCTTGCCGCTGGTCACTTTGTCCTTGAGGGTGCGAAGCTCCTTGGAATCGATCCTGATCACCTCCAGACCTTTGAGATCCTGTGAAGCGCTGTCCGGTGTAACTCGGTCCACGTGGAACATGGCCACCGAACCGGCTGCGGCCATGGCGGCCGCCATGATCTTGAGCTGGTCCGTTCCAGGCCTAACGCCTCGGATGAAGGGTACTGCACCACCTATCTTGGAGCCTATCGCATGGCCCAGCAGCGCATAGTCCAGGAGGTCCTCCCTCATTTCGGCCTCGATGACCACGGTCGGGACCCGGTTGACATCCAGATGAAGCCCGTAGAGCGGAGTCTTGCCGATTATCGAGGCGGCCAAAGCCCCGGGCCCCCCTTCCCTATTGGTTCTCGCCCCAAGCACCGAATTGGCGTAGGAAAGGGCGGATGATTCCGCCCAGGCTATGGTGTCGCCCCGGTTGGGCACATTGATGGATAGATAAGGTGTACAGCTGCAGGTCGTCTGGACCCCCAGCCTTCCGTAGCATTCGATGATATCGAGCTGCTTCCGGGCGAACTCCTCGGAAACATGCATCTCCTTCCAGCGTTCGCTGTCCATACCGGATGGATTAAGGGTGGTCCTTACCGTGACCTTGCAGTCCTGCGACATTTCCTTGAGAAAGTCGATCCCGCCCTCCCCGATCGTTTTGTACGACACACCCGAGAGATGTGCCGATGTGATCGGGACAAGCCTTTCTGCGCCGTAGACCTTGCCGACCGCTACCAGCAGCTCCATGGCCCTACGCCTGCCGTTGCCCTGTTCTCCGGCAAGGATCGATTCCTCCTCTTTGGTCAGGAACATGATGGACGGGCGAGGAATATGATAAGATAAAATGTTTGTGAATTTCCCCGGCGGTGATTTTCCCTCAAATTTTCCAGTCTTTTCTTATTTGGACTTGACCATGTTCTTAAGGGTGAATATGATCGATCTTCTATTGACCACCAGATGCAGCAAAAGGAAGAATCCGATGAGTCCTGCCAGTGCAGCATGGATCCCCACAGAGCCTTCCCCCGAACTCAATAATGCTCCTGCATTCCCGCCGTTCCTTTCCACCGCATCCTCCAGTCCGAGTCCGGTGGCTATGGTGGCCAACACACTGATAAGAAGTCCGATGAATACCAGACCCTTGATCCATGCGCGATTACTGCTCGACATCGACCAGATGACTTCCACTCCTGATTATTTATTGGTTTCAGTCTTGAGGGTAAAAAAATCCATTCAGATGGGCAACATCACTTGGCATTTCATCGTTAATTTGCCCATCTGGCTCATCCAAATCATGATCTGCGTAACGAATATGACCTGTCATAATCTTCAAGAATCGATTATCACAGTTTTCCATAAATCAGTCTGGACATAGAATATTTACTGAAATCAATAATGATAACAGCCTAATCTGGTTTATATATCCTAAATCGGCGTGCTTTTGCTCAGGGTGGATTAAAGATGCACGCACTAGAAAAGTCAAGGCTGTTCACTGAAGAGCACTGCGGAAAGATTCTCCTGGCAACCATGGGGAAGCCGAAGGATGTTTACGAATTGAGCAAGATGCTCGGCATACCAATAGCCGTCTGCTACCGCAAGA
>DASXVU010000021.1 GCA_036504055.1 Methanomassiliicoccales archaeon
CTTTTCCGCTCATTTTCCTCCTCCTGTACGAGTTTCGTCGACGTATATCAGAATATTCGCCGACGCCTGAAAATTGAATCAAGATTTATGGTATTTAATATTTACTATTGTCAAAGTTTGTTCATTTTATTTAGTATATAAACATATCTTTTTATATGTTATGACCTGTAACATCTATATTTAAAACTATCTTTTAATAGCTTATAGTTATTAATACTAAAATGAAGATGATAGTTTTGCAACTAAAAACCCATTCTATGTGGAGGAGTGAAAAGTGGACAACAAAAAGGAGATATTGGCTAACCTGAAGAAGTCAATCGAAACGTGGAACATCGAACTGGCTAAGCAATCGGCTCAACAGGCTCTCGATGCCGGAATCGATCCGGCAGACGCCGTCGAAAAGGGGCTTGGCATGGGCATGCTAACAATCAGTCAGCTCTTCGATGAGGCTAAGATTTACCTGCCGCAGGTT
This sequence comes from Methanomassiliicoccales archaeon, assembly GCA_036504055.1. Taxonomy (NCBI): domain Archaea; kingdom Methanobacteriati; phylum Thermoplasmatota; class Thermoplasmata; order Methanomassiliicoccales; species Methanomassiliicoccales archaeon. The sequence goes on from DASXVU010000021.1 coordinate 473, forward strand.
CTAGCTGCATCCACCGCAATGGAATCCGCGTTGAAGGTTCTCGAGCCCGCCATGGCAAAGGGTACGACCCTATCCAAGGGAACGATCGTGATCGGCACGGTCCAGGGTGACATTCATGAAATCGGCAAGAATGTCGTCGGTGCGATGCTCCGCGGTGGCGGGTATAACGTCATCGACCTAGGGAGGGACGTCTCTCCGGAGAAGTTCGTTGCAACGGCCCGTGATATGAAGGCCAACCTTGTAGGGGCTTCTGCCTTGATGACTACCACCGTAACGGTCCAGAAGGACATCGTTGTCATGCTGAAAGAGGAAAACGTGGTCGTCAAGACAATCTTCGGAGGCGCACCATGCAACCCTGAGTGGGTCGAGAGCATCGGCGGAGACATGTACTGTCCTTCCGGAGCAGAAGCAGTAGCCCTAGTCAACCAAATGATGGGGAGGTAATCAAATGTCCGCGCAGAGACCAATCGACATCTTCGAAACCTATGAGCGCTCTAAGGCCGGAAAGAAATGTCCAGAGGCTGACTGGGACTACAAGGTCATCCCGACCAACGCCGCGTTAATGAAGGAAAAGTACCAAATCAAGTTCGGCAAGGAGATCATTCCAGAGGACAAAGGCCTAATGAACAGGCTATTCCAGGCAGGTCTGGATATGCTGGTCACCAGTGGGTTCTACAACTCCGATCTGGGAAGGGTCATAACCTTCACTGAGGACGAGGTTTGGGAAGGCATCAAGAAGACACCAAAGAAGTTGGTTCTTGGAGAGCACAAGGATGCCGTCGACTTCGTCCCGCGCCACGGCAACGAGGCGAGAAAGCCGGTTATTCAGGGTGGACCGACAGGTGCACCAGTGTCCGAAGAAGTATTCATCCAGATCATGCAGAGCTATGCCCAGGAGGCAACCGTCGATCACCTGGTGAACGGCGTCATGGCTACCATCGAGGGACACCCAGCCACCACTAACACCCCCTGGGAGATTCGTGCCACCATGGCCGAGCTAAGGGCAGTCAGAGAGGCGCGTATCCGCGCTGGCCGCCCGCACATGGGCATATAGGGCCCGGAGACCCCGCTGTCCGCAGCGGGACGTCTCGCTGGTGATCTACTCGGCGGTCAGAGGAACTGTGACGCTCACGAGGTATCGCAGCTCAACGAGCTCAAGATAGACATGGCCGGATTGAACATGATCGCAGGATGGACGGCAAACGGTGACACCATTATGGTCGAACAGATGCCGATCTTCGGAGGATATTGCGGCGGCATCGAAGAGACAGCCATATGCGATGTCGCTACGACGCTGGCATCATTCTCGCTGTTCAGCGGGAACTTCCATCTGGATGGACCAATCCACATCCGCTGGGGCATCACCACTTCAAGGGAAACCTTGCAGATCGCGGCCCATGCGGCGGCGGCCATCGATGCCAACACCGACCTCCTACTGGCCAACCAGTACTATCCGGTCGCAGGACCATGCACAGAGATGTGTCTGCTCGAGACCGCCGCACAGGCGATTACCGACACAGCGTCTGGCCGTGAGCTACTTTCGGGTTCCGCGGCTGCCAAGGGCGTCGTGATCGACAAGACCACCGGTATGGAAGCGAGAGTCATGGGAGAGGCGGCAATGGCGACGGCAGGCATGAAGATCTCCAAGGTCAATGAGATACTGGAGAACCTGATCAGCAGCTACGAGAAGAACTACAACAAGGCTCCGACAGGCAAGCGCTTCCAGGAGTGCTACGACGTCAAGACCGTCAAACCGACCGACGAGTATCTTAAGGTGTATGATGACGCCAAGGCGACCTTGAGGAACTTCGGTCTGAATATGAAATGAGCTACAATAGATATGTCTATCCCCCAGATAGAAAACTACTCCAACAAACCCTTTATGTAGCTCAATTTTTTTCCTGCACCTCGGAGGTCCCTGGCAAGGGGCCAGGGACCTCCCCAACCATTTATTGATTTGTTAAAACAAATCAAGACGAAAATATAATCGTCTGGAGTAAAAAGCAAGGGGATTTCGTAGAACAACAATGAAACCGTTTCGGTCATTGTATATCGAGACCAAGATTTCTCAGTGCGATGCAGGTCTTCTCGTATATCTCCAAGTACTCTTTGTTGGGGAGCACTTTCTTTACATTGTAGCATTCCTGGAACCGTTTTCCCTGAGGGGCACGAGGGAAGGACTTCTGGTATCCGCGGACCAGGTTGTCAAGGATCTTGTTAACATCGTCGATCTTCATGCCGGCGGTGGCGATAGCCGCCTCACCCATCATTCGGGCTTCCATGCCGGTGGTATAATCCTCCGCCACTCCCTTAGCAGCAGCGCAGCCGGATACGAGCTCCCTCCCGCTAGCGGTATCTACCATTGCCTGAGCCGCCGTTTCCAGAAGGCACATCTCAGTGCATGGCCCAGCAATCGGGTAATATTGGTTAGCTATCAGAAGGTCGGTGTTCATATCAATGGCGGCGGCGACGTTGGCTGCGATCATAAGCGTCTCCTTGGCCGTGGTTATTCCCCAGCGGATATGGATGGGGCCGTCCAGATGGTATGACGCATTCAGAAGGGTGAAGGACGTCAAGGTGGTGGCCACATCACATATGGCCGTCTCTTCCATGCCTCCGATGTAACCACCGAAGATCGGCATCTGCTCCACCATGATGGTATCTCCATTGTGCAGCCATCCCGCGATCATGATGAGGGCAGAATTGTCGATCTTCATCTCATTCAGCTGAGAGACCTCATGGCTGTCCCCCGGTCTTAGGCAGTCCTTGAGGTCGCTGGCGAGACGCCCCGCAGCGGAGAGGGGCGTCTCAGGTCCCTATATGCCCATGTAGGGTCGGCCAGCACGATTGCATGCCTCGCGGATCGCCCGGATCTCTGCCAAGGTGGCCTTGATCTCGAACGGGGTGTTGGTAGTTGCAGGCATGCCGTCGATGGTTGCCATGACCCCGTTGACGATGGTGTCGATAACCGGTTCTTGAGCATAGCTCTGGATCATCGGGAGAAAGACATCTTCCGAAACGGTGGCTCCAGTCGGACCCCCCTGGATCACTGGTTTTAAGGATGAGTTACCCTTCCGAGGCTCCATGTGCGCCGCATCCCGGTACTCACCGAATACCAGTCTTTTCGGGGCCTTCTTGATGCCCTCTTTGACCTCGCTCTCAGTGACCTTGACCACCCTGCCAGTGTCTGCGTTGAAGATGCCCGTGGTAACCAGCATCTCAAGCCCCGCCAAGTAAAGGTTCTTTATTAATTGCTTATCCGTAGGGATGATCTCAGAGCCGAACTTTATCTGATATTTTTCCTTCAGCATTGTGGCTGTTTCGGGGACAACTTTGTTGTCCCAATGGCTCTCCGGCATTTTGATGCCTTTCTCGGACCTGAGATACGTCTCATAGACCGTCAATGCCTTGTCCACGACGCTCATTTCAATCCTTTGCCTTTCTCAGTAAACTCTCAACAGTGGCTACGACCTCTCCGCCGCTTGGGCAGTAGGCGTCACCCCCAATGCTGTCAACCCATCGCTGGGTGACCGGAGCTCCCCCAAAAATCGTTTTAACGTTCAAGCCAGCCTCCTTAATTTGTTCCACTATTTGAGCCTGACCCAACATTGTCGTGGTCATTAACGCAGAAGCCCCTACAACATCTGCCTTAAATTTGATTGCCGCTTCTATGTAATTTTCCGACGGCACATCACGACCGAGGTCGATGACATTGTACCTGGCCCCACGGAGGAATGCACATACGACATGTCTGCCGATCTCATGAACGTCGCCCTGTACCGTGCCGATTACGATTGTTCCATTGGTCTGGACCGGTGAACCTTTCATCAGCGGGGCGAACTCCTCCAAGGCCGCTTCCATCGCTTTGGATGCAGCCAATACCTGAGGCAGGAAGATCTTAGCCTCATCGAACCTCGCGCTGATGCTCACCATTCCCTCTCCAAGCCCGTTGACGACCGCCTCGGTAGGATCGATACCCTGCTCTATCGCCTGCTTGGCAGCGAACCTGGCCAAATCTATGTTCCAGGTCTCGACGGCTATCTTCAGCCGATTCAGTATCTCCTCTTTCCTACTCATCTCAGCGATCCTCAGCCATATCGGGCTATTATTTTCCCCAGGCGATTCAATTTCAAATGATGTTCATTCCTCGGGATGTTATTATGAATCGCGATTTTGGTATAAAAAGAAGATAACCTTTGGGCTTTTTAGGTGGCTCCCTCTTGAGGATACGAGCATCCGAAAATGGAGTCAGGGAATTTGAAATGTCTCAAACTAGCCAAGTTTATATGCAACTTCAATTTCGAGCCTTGGTTCTTGCCATATCCAAACCATTCTCAAGCATCCGCAGGTCGCAGGAGCGGCACTCGTGCCGCAGTTCCAATTGGTCAGCGAATTCCTTGGAAAGCGATTCCCATTTATCCCTCTCCGGCACACCAGTATCCAGGAATAGGCATCGTTCATACCCCTCGAACATCATCCTCAGGAAGTAAATCGGTTCATAGCCCTGATCCTTCAGACAATCGAGATGGAGCTCTCTGTTGGCACCTTCTAAGCCCAGCTCAGCCCAACGCGGGCTGTTGAACCAGGTTCCAGGGCATTTTTCCTTTTCGTTGGCATATTCGGCAGGAGTAAGGAAGACACCTATGCAATCATCTGCATCCAGCATGACCGTCGGAATAGGAAGCTCGTTGACGATGCCCTTCAGGGATTGGCACACCGCATACCCTAGGAAGACAGCGTCCGCCTTGCCCACCAACGCATTGACCTTCTCCACTATCCTGGCCTTGAGGTCATCAGGATGATCGTGCAGAGCGAACTCCAGGTATTCCTTGTGGACTATGTTCGGATCGTTCCCGATCAGCAAATCAAGCTCCTTCTGGAATATGTCGCAGGCGATCACCGCAATTCTCAGGAATTTCACCCCGATGATAATACAAATTACTATCCTGAATTGGTGATATGGATATATGGTAATATCTGGAAGAATGGAAGATCAGCTGTCGATCCCGCACGTCATTCCGTTCATCTCATTGGCGTTCCAATCCTTCACTCTTTTATGGTGCTTTCCGTCCGGATCGCTCTCGGTCTGGATTGCTTTCTCGAACCTCACCTTGACCATCAGCCTCTCGACCATCTCCACAACCTCAGCTCCATTTGGACAATATACATCTCCGCCAAAACTGTCCACCCATCTGTGGTTGCAGGGAGCGCCTCCGAAAATGGTGCTGGTTCGCAGACCCTCATCCCTGATGCCCTCAGCGATCGCCCTCTGTCCCCATAGGGTCGTCGTCATCAGCGCAGAGGCTCCTACCATGTCAGCGTCCGATTTCTTACACTCATCAACGAACCGCTTGATCGCTACGTCCCTTCCCAGGTCGATGACCCGATAGCCAGCGCCACGAAGCATGGCGCCGATGACGTTCTTTCCGATCTCATGTACGTCCCCTAGGACGGTGCCTAGGACGACCGTTCCCTTCCCAGCGACACTATTGGCACCCATTACCGGATCCAATATCTTCATCGCCTCTTCCATGGCGTTCGATGCCGCCAGTAACTGAGGCAGGAAGATGACCGCTTCGTCAAACCTCTGGCTTATGCTGGTCATGCCTTTGCTAAGCCCCGCCTCGATCGCTTCCGAAGGAGAGATGCCAAGGTCCAACGCTTCTCGTGCTGAGCTCCTGGCCAACTCCACATCCCAGCATTCGACCGATCGTTTAAGATTTTCGAGTACTTCTTTCTTGATCATCACGGAATCCACCTCATCACGTGCTTCCGACCCTTACAGAATGGCACATACCATCTGCCAGCTGATTGGAGAGATATGAATTGAAAAAGGGAAAGGGTTTGATTAGGGGGTCAGAGTTACTTCGAGGTCACCTCGCCTGTGCGGATCCTGATCACCTTCTCGACCGCGCTTATGAAGATCTTTCCGTCGCCGATATCTCCGGTCCTGGCTGAGGCGACCAGCGCATCGACCACCTTCTGGCAGTCGGCATCGTCCACGACGATCTCGATCTTCGTCTTTGGAAGCAGGTCGACCCGGTACTTGCCCGCCCTGTGGGTGAACTCCAGGCCTTTCTGCTCTCCCCGGCCATGCACCTCGTAAACGGTGATTCCGAGGACACCGATCTGTTCCAGTGCGGTTTTTACGGGATTGAGCTTCTCGCTCCTGATTATTGCTTCGATCTTCTTCGACATTTCAGGTCACCTCTCAGCTGTAAGCGCTCTCCCCGTGCTGGATGATATCAGCACCGATACGTTCCTCGTCCTTTGTCATCCTCAGCGGGGTTATCTTGCCCAGCACCTTCAGTACGATGAATGTCACACCGAACGCGAACGCCCATACCGTTGCCACAGCGATCAGCTGATAGCCCAGCAGGGTGAAGCTCCCGCCAATGAACAGGCCCTGCGTAGATTCGGATACCAATCCGTTCACTGAGTGGGAAGCGAACAGGCCAGTAGCGATGGCACCGAAGGTACCGCCGATACCGTGAACGCCCCATACATCAAGCGAATCGTCGAATCCAAGGCGCTTTCTCGCCAGAATGCCACCATAGCAGATCACACCCGCGCCGATACCGATGACAATGGCGCCAGTTGTGTCAACGTAACCGGATGCCGGTGTGATGGCGACCAGGCCTGCTATGCCACCAGATATCAGACCAAGTACGCCCGGTCTGCCCTGGTGCAACCAGGATACAATACCCCATGTTATGGCAGCCAATGCTGCTGCGATGTGGGTATTGGCGAATGCCTGAGACGCGATACCGTTGGAAGCCAAAGCGCTGCCGCCATTGAACCCGAACCAGCCCATCCACAGAAGGCCGCCACCTAGGACCACCATCGGGATGTTGTGCGGGTGTTCGCCATTGCCTGCCTGGGCTGAGAGTCTCTTGCCAAGGACGATGGCTGCCGCCAATACCGAGACACCTGCGGTGATGTGCACAACTGTACCGCCTGCGAAGTCCAACGCCCCCATCTTCGAGAGCCAGCCGCCGCCCCATACCCAGTGGGCCACCGGTATGTAGACAAGGACAGTCCATATGCCTAGGAACACGACCATGGCTTTCAGCTTCATCCGCTCCGCGACACCGCCGATGATCAGAGCAACGGTGATGATGGCGAACATCAGCTGATACATCGAGAACAATATCGCTGGAATCGAGACAGCATAATCCGTGTTAGGTAACTGCCCAACGCCATGCAATCCGACGAAGTCAAAGTTACCTATCAGGTCTGACTTGAACCCGCCGAATGCGAGCGAGTAACCGAACAGGACCCAGATCAGAGTAACCATTCCGGTGATGATTATTGTCTGACCGAGAATGGAAAGGAAACTTTCCTTCCTCAGCATACCGCCGTAGAAGAAGCCTACAGCGGGTGTCATGATAAACACCAGTGCAGTCGCGACTAACAACCATGCAGTATCGCCGCTGTTGATATCGGTAGCCAGCCCGTCCGTTGCCACTGCAGACGTGGACAAGGCCGGCAGTACCATGACCACCAGGGCCAATAACAATCCGATTTTTATTGCGTTGGACTTTTTCATCTTGTCACCTCAGCCGACTCCAGGTCGGAACGTGCGAAACAACGAATTCACATTCCAAGTACTCCTTTAAGGGGTTATCGGAAGAGAATCCGGTGATTGTCTCACACATTGAAACATCGATAGACAAAAGGCTAATAAAAGCTTTTCGTGCGCATCAAATGAATAGTAGGCTATTAAAAACTAGACAAGTGTACAATAAGAATCAGTCGGTTATTAGAAGAAATTATGAAAAATACCAAGAAAATTAGATATCTGGCTGTCGGAGGCAATTGAATGTTCTCATTATTCTACATAATCTTCGACCGTTTGGTTTTTGATTCTTAACGGAATCCATGCGTTCTGCATCAGAAAATGCAACGGGTTTGGACAAAAAGAAAGGAAGTTGTGTGATTCCTTTTCGGTATCTCAATTGTGAACAATCCTATTCCGTTCCAGGCAACTTTTACCTCATCCTTACAGAATCGGACCATCAATGGAATGTTGTCAGGCGATTCCTGATGGCTGGATCGGCCATCTTTTCCATCGGTCTTTGTCTTCAATGAACTGGCATCGGATAGAATAACCCAGAACGATGGTGGGTGCTCATTTGTCGAGGAGGAAATCAATTAATGCTAACAGATACAATAGAAGGCCGGTTTGATGAAGGAATATGAGCTTATCGTGATCGGGTCCGGAGCCGGGATGAACGTCGTCTCGAAGGCGAGGAACGCCGGTCTGAAGGTAGCCCTGGTGGAGAACTGGGTCATGGGGGGGACGTGCCTCAACCGAGGCTGCATACCGAGCAAGATCCTCACATATCCAGCCGAAATGGTCCGGCATATCGAGCATGCAAAGGAGATCGGAGTAAACGCCAAGATCGAATCGCTCGACTATGAACTGGTCCGCAAACGCATGTGGGAGCTGGTACTGAGGGACCGGCATGGAATGGAGGAAGGAGTGGCGGCTGATTCCGGTCTGGATTTCTACCATACCACTGCACGCTTCATCGGACCATACACTTTGCAGGTCGGACAGGAACAGATCAAGGCACCGAAGATCGTCCTGGCCATTGGAGTCAGGACGTTCATTCCCAACATTCCCGGGCTCAGGGAAACGGGTTTCGAGACCTCCGAGAGCATATTCGATATGCAGGCCCTTCCCCGCTCCCTGATCATTCTGGGGGGTGGCTACAAGGCATGTGAGTTCGGACATTTCTTTTCGGCATTCGGCACCAATGTCTCTATCGTGGGACGCAATCCCCGCATCCTTCCCCGCGAAGAGGAGGAGGTCAGCGACCTGGTGCTGGCCAAGATGATGGAATATCTGAACCTGAAGGTCAACCAGGAGGTGATATCGGTCAGGAAGGGGGTGAAGGGCAAGATCGTCGTGATAAAGGACCGAACGACCGGCATCGTGGAGGAGCTGGAAGCGGACGAGATCCTTCTTACGACCGGCGTTCAGAGCAACGCGGACATGATTGACCCGGAAGCCACGGGCATCAAGACCGATGTGGGCAGATACATCATTGTCAACGACTTCCTTGAGACAAACGTCCCTGGCATCTTTGCGATGGGAGACATAATCGGAAGGACGATGTTCCGTCATACCGCCAACTATCATGCCCAGCTAGTATGGGTCAACGCCTTTGCCAAGAACAAGATCAAATTGGACGAGCACGCCGTACCCCATGCGGTCTTCGGCTATCCCGAGGTGGCCTCGGCAGGAATGACCCTAGCAGAGGCCAAGGCCAAAGGCATCAAGGTGCTGGTCGGGCTGAGCGAATACTACGACTGCGCGAAGGGATATGCAATGGGTGAAAAGGATTCCTTCGCCAAGGTGGTGGTGGACATGACATCCTTCCAGATCATCGGTGTTTCCGCCGTCGGCACGAACGCCTCGATATTGGTGCAGGCCATGGTCTACCTGATGAACGCTGGCGACCGCACCTACATGCCATTGGCCAGGAGTCAGACGATCCATCCAGCCCTCAGCGAAGTGATGGTCAATGCCTTCGGGAACCTGCATGATCCCGATCATGTGCATGTCCATGAGCATAATGATGACTAGAAAAAGGCCCTAGGGCGAGAGAGTAGGGTGCCCGGGGAAGGGCGCTCCCGCCTTCGGAATCAGTTTGTTCAGCTTCATCCCAGTGTGTTATATTTATACTGGAAATCGCGCTCCTTGATCAGGTTCTTCAGTTCTCCATCGGCGATCAGCTTGAACCCGTAACGGATGACGGCCTCATAGAACTCGCAGTAGGGGGATTTGGCCATGATGGTGCCCTTCTCGGCGAACACCTCTCCCGGGCAGGGTGCGCCGCAAACGTTGCGCAATGCACACGACTGACAGACCGGTATGTTCTCCGCCCTGCGCTCCCTGACCATCCTGAGCCTCTCCGATTTCACCGCCTTTTCCACCCCGTTGATCTCGAAGACGCTGTGTGTCTGGAACTTCTCCAGGCCGAGGAACTCGGAACAGGGGTATATGGTGCCGTTCGAACTCACCGAGACGAAGCAGCGCGCCCCGCCGCATGGGGTGATGTCACACATCAGCCGACGGCCCATCGGGGCCACTATTCCCAGGATGAGGTTGGAGAAATCGGCGATGGTGATCCGATGCCCATTCTTGGTGTGGTACACCGCACGGTCGATGGCGCCGATGAAGTTTGGGATCAGGTATTCGTTGGCCGGCCGCAGCTTCCGGGCCACTTCCTGCGTTCCCCTCACCGGGTTCATCAGGACGCTCGGTACCTTCTTGTCCACCAGGAAATCGATCATCTGGGGCAGCGTATTGACGTTCATCGAGCTGATGGTGCAGATGACGCTCATCGCCCGGTATCCGTTAAGGTGTTCGATGGCGTGCACTGCTGAGTCATAGGTGCCACCGCCACCGCGCAAAGGCCGTATCCGGTCGTTGACCTCGTTGAACGGAGAGTCTAGCGATACGCCCACCGATACCCGGTGGTCCATGAAGAAGTCGGAGGTCTTGTCATCAAGATGGTATCCGTTGGTCTGTACACCGAAGGAGAAACGATCCGAGAACTCCTCCACCGCTTTCATGATGTTATCCTTGACCAGCATCGGCTCGCTACCATGGAAGACGATCACTGGCTTTTTACCGTCCGCATTCCGGGAGACCGATCCGGGATAATTCTCGAAGAAATCATGCAGATTGGTAAGGGCCATGTGGATCTGGGGATATGACATATGGCTGGGCTTGGCCCTTAGATCGTCCGGAAGGTAACAGTACTGGCAGTTCGCATTGCATGTCCCTGTCGGATTGAAGTAGACCGCGCTGAACCTTTCCTCAGACCGGAACTTTTCCATTTCCTGGGACATCGCCGCGGAATGGAGCCGGTAGTTAGGCAGGACCTCCTCCTCCATGACCTTACCCATGTCCGCCCTCTTCGGGACCATTGCCCAGAACATGCTTTCGGGTTCGATCAGAACCCAGGAGTTACCTACGTCCATCAGGGATAGTTTAGGTCCCTCGCCGGAGTTCAGTCTCAATGGCATTATCGACGCGTTTTCCGATTCAGTGGTCGTGGTTGAGTTCATCGTAAGCACCTGGTAAAAAAAAGGTTTAGAAGGGGAACTCCCCTTCTGCCGCATCGTAGATGATGTAGTGGCTCAGTCCGTTGCCATCCACTTTGCAGTCCAGTCTGCACATTATTGCCGACATTTCTTTCAACTCCTTGCTGGTGTTGGATTATACATCCAACTCCAAAAATATCGAAGTCGAGGTTAGTATATGATGCTATCTTTGGATAGATTGGATGGAACAAATCTACCACAATTTGTCTCCATCATGCAACAAATGACGCAGATCGATTTTCCCATAGGATCTGGAAAAAACCATTTATTGAAATATCATTTATGGCCAGACACAGAAAATGATGGGAGCGGCAAAATGCTTACTTTGTTGCACTGTGCTTTCTGGTGGCCTCGGAGTTCTTCGCATCCACCGTATGGTTCCACTTCTTCAAGATCTTCTCCGAGGTGATGCCTACCAGGTACGGGATCGGCGGGGTAAGATATAGGAGTGAACCGAATAGGGTCATGATCTTCTTCGAGAATGCCATGTTCTTGACGATCTTGATGATGGGGTCATCGGGATCATCCTCTCTGAGCATCCCGAAGAACGACTTGAGAACCAGCTTGTCGGCGTAAATGACGACCCCTATGCTCCACTTGACACCCCGGTCCAGGGTGGTGCTCGACCCATAGGGTTGTGTGGTCTTGTTGAGGATGGATGCTCTGAGGTCCGCTGCGGTCTTACCTTCGAACATGGTACAGCAGCATCCCAGCTGACCAAGGGCATGTGCGTCGCTGCCAGCAACGCAGGCCCATCTGCCGCATTTGGACCGCTCCAATGCCTTGTTGTTCGCGATGCCATCGATATGTCCGCCGTTTATGACCTCGATGCCGTCGATATCTAACGTTTCGATCAGGTTTCCGATGGCCGAGACATGCCCGGAATAGGGATGGGGCGCGAGCACCACTCCTCCCTGTTTCCTGATCCTTATTATGGTCTCTTCGGCAGATAGGTCCATGGGTATCTCCTCGGTCAGGAAGAGCCCGATGATCTCCCCGTCCCGGGTGCTGACCTCTTCGCCGATGACGACCTCGATCTCCGGGTCGTTCTTGGCGTACTCTGCCGCTTTCAATGCGCCTGCGATGCTATTGTGATCGGTAATGCAGAGAACGGACAGCCCGACCTGTTTGGCGATCTTCACCACGTCCTCCGGGTTTGATGCTGACTCCGGGAACTTCAGGAACTTGTAATGCGCCAAGCCTGAGTACTTGGTGTGGACGTGGACATCCGCCTTGCTGAGCATCGCCTGGTTCAAGGTGGTTCTGCGTTTTAAAGCATTCGGGAAAGACATCGATCCCTGAGCCATGTTACGAACTTTAGAAAATGGTTAAGGGCGGAAGCTATGCTGCTATGATGTCTTTGAGCCACCAGAACCCCTAGCCTATCGACTCAGCCGTTCAATATCTTCTGGGCTATCTGTTTCCCGAAATCCCGGCACCTGTTCCTAGCAGCTTCGTCCGGCACGAACTGGACCTGCAGGTCCTCGAACGGAAGTTCCATCCCGCTCCCGTTGAGCAGGTCCCTCATCTGCTTGGCCGTGCCCGCCCCCCAACCGTAGGAGTTGAAGATGGCCGCATAGTGGCCTTTGGGCTTGAGGCCCTTAATATACGTCCCTATGTCAGCCACGGACGGGAACATGCCGTTGTTCAGGGTGGGCGAGCCAAGTACTACGGCCCGGGACATCATCACCTCTCTCATGATGGTACTGCGCGGTGTGTCGGATATCCTCATTACCTTTACCGGGACGCCTTCCTTAGCAATGGCTTCAGCTATCGTCTCCGCCATGATCTGGGTGGAGCCCCACATGGTGTCGTACACGACCACCGCCCACGGTTCGGTGTGGTATGTCGCATAGGCCACGTATTTGTCTACTATCTTGGTTATGTTCTTGCGCCAGAGGATCCCATGGGCGGTGGCCAGGAGCTTCAGGTCCAATCCCTTCAGGCGATCTAGGGCCTTGATGACCTGAGGCCCATATGGCATGACTATGTTGGCATAGTATATCTCTGCCTCTTCGAAAAGGACGCCTTCATCGACCTCGTCATCGAAGCGCTTGGAAGAGGCAAAGTGCTGGCCAAAAGCATCCATGGAGAACAGTATCCCCTTTTCCGGGACATATGTCATCATCGAGTCCGGCCAATGCACCATCTGGGTATAGACGAACTTGAGAGTGTGCTTGCCGAGCTTCAGTTCCGAACCGTCCTCCACAACGGTCACATCCATTTCCCCGAAGTTCATCCTCAGGTCCTCCTTTCCCATCTTGGAGCAGAACAACTTCGCCCCGCCGGTAAGGGTCTGGGCCATCCTAAGGCCGGATGCGTGGTCGGGTTCGGAGTGGTTGGAGATGATGTATTCGATCTTGCGCGGATCGATTACCGACCGAATCCTCTGGGCAAGCTGGGAGAAGAACGGGGCCTTGACCGCATCGATAAGGGTGGGATGCTCGTCCAATATCAGGAACGAATTGTAGGAGGTGCCCCGGGGCGTGTCATACCCGTGGAAATTTCTTGAGTTCCAATCGATCGCCCCAACCCAATAGATGTCCTCAGCTATCTTTACTGCTTCCATTTGTTCACTCGGCGAAATATTGCACGAGGGCATATCTATCGTTTGCTGTCCTCGCCCCGATTTCTTCATGTCTGAAGTTGACCGGATATGTTTATAGGCGTAATCTTGATTGCCTGTCCGATGGGAATAATCGAATGGGCCATCGAGCTGATCAAGCAGCTCATCGAGATCGGCGGATACGGCGGCATCTTTGTGCTCATGGCGCTGGAAAGCATGTGCCTTCCTATACCCAGTGAGATCGTCCTGCCCTTCGGAGGATGGTTAGCCTTCGATGGAAAGATGGATTGGATCCTGGTCGGATTGGCCGGCACCTTGGGTTGCACGGCCGGTTCCATACTGGCCTATTGGGCCGGAATGAAGGGCGGCAGACCGTTCATATGCAAGTACGGCAAGTACATCTTCCTGAACGAGGGACACCTGGATTCTACCGAACGCTGGTTCAAGAAATACGGTACCCCCATGATCTTCCTGACCCGTGTCATGCCCATCGTCCGCACCTTCATCTCCCTTCCAGCGGGTATGGCCAGGATGGACTTCAAGAAATTCGTCGTCCTGACGATAATCGGGTCGGCCATCTGGTGTATGGCACTAGCTTACGTCGGATTTGCCCTAGGCACCAACTGGAACACGTTGGAAGTATGGTTCCGGCAGGCGGACATCCTTATCCTCGTGGCCTTCGTGGCATTGCTGGGATGGTGGTACCTGCGCCGGAGAAAGAGGCAGAAGACCCGAGAAGAGTATTGCAAGGTCGACTGAACGCACAGGCCGTAAAAAGAATGGCCTGGCTCAATCCTTCTTCTGCAGTTCTTTGAAATAGTAGTATTCCCCGGCGGATTTCTGCTCGCGGTCCAGCCTTGATCCGGGCTTGTTGATCCTCGGGCGGTTCGTGTCATTGTCGCGGCGGAACGTGACGTCCACGTGCTTGAGGAACATGTTCATGCCTCCCCGCATGTCGAACGGACCTTTGCCGTGGCCGCTCAGTCCGGGAACGCCATCAAACACCATCATCGAATCGGAGACCATGTCCAGGAAGTATATGTCGTGGTCGACGACCATGGCCGAACGGCCTTTCTTCTCCATGACGCGGCGGATCGTCTTGGCCGCCTCCATCCTCTGGTTGGAATCGAGGTAGGCTGACGGCTCATCCAGCAGGTAGATGTCCGCTTCCCTCGCCAGGCATAGGGCGATGGATGTCCTCTGCAGCTCACCGCCGGACAGGTTCTTGACGTTCTTCTCAAGGAGCGGCTTCAGTGTCAGCGGATGCTGGATCTCGGTCTGGAAGAAACCGGACTCGAAGAAGTCCTTGACGTAGGTGTTGAACAGCTCGGCTACGGTGCCGTCGAAATCGGGTGTGATATACTGTGGCTTGTAGCTGACCTTGACCTCCTGCTCGACCTTCCCCGAGGTCGGTTGCTGTACTCCTGCCAGCATCTTGACGAAGGTGGTCTTGCCGATGCCGTTCGGACCGACGATGCCTACCGTCTCTCCGACCTTGATGGCCCCCGCGTCGACCTTCAAGGTGAATGCCGGGTATTTCATCTCCAGCTCCGGGTACTCCAGAAGATTGACCGATTGGAACGATTCTCGCGGAGGATGGGATTCGAACCGGATCGGCGTGTCCCTGAACCGGATGTTCTCCTCCTTTGCGTAGCCGTCCAGATAGACGTTGATGGCAGACCGGACCTGGCGCGGTTGGGCGAAGATACCATAGGCCCCTTCGGAACCGAACACCAGGTAGACGTTGTCGGCCAGGAAATCCAGGATGGCCAGGTCGTGCTCGATGACGATGACCATCTTTTCCTCGGCCAGCTTCTCGATGATCTTGGCCACCTTGATCCTCTGGTAAATATCGAGGTACGATGAGGGTTCGTCGAAGAAGTAGATGTCCGAGTCCTTCATGATGGTGGCCGCGATCGCCACCCGCTGCAGCTCGCCGCCGGAGAGGTCGGTCATGTTGCGCGTTATCGCCTCCTCCAGTTCCAGCAGCTTGACAGCCTCATCGAGCTTCATCCGTTCTTGGACCTTGGAAAGAAGGTCCCTGACCGGTCCCTTGACCACCGTGGGCAGTCTGTCCACGTACTGTGGTTTCATTGAGGTCTTGAACCCTTTGGTATAGACCTTGACCAGGTAATCGTGCAATTCGGTCCCGGCAAAGTGGGCCAGCACCTCTTCCTTGGAAGGGGGATCGTCGAAACGACCGAGATTGGGAACGATCTCGCCAGAAAGCAGCTTGAACGATGTGGACTTGCCTATCCCGTTCGGGCCTAGGATACCGGTCACCTGGCCTGTCTTTGGTGTGGGAAGCCGATAAAGCCGGAAGGCGTTCTCTCCATACTGGTGCACCATGTCCTCCTTCAGTTCGTCCGGCAGGCCGATGATCTTTATGGCCGTGAAGGGGCACTTGTGGACGCAGATGCCGCAGCCGGCGCACAGCTCTTCCGATATCTCGGCCTTGGAAGACTCGTTGAGCCAGATGGCCTGGACCCCGGTCCTGACCTTGGGGCAGTATTTGATGCACTCGGTGTTGCACTTTTTGGTCTGGCACCGGTCCTTCAGGACGGCAGCTATCCGCATGGTACTCAGCAATATGGAACCCCGATAAAAAGCTGTCCATCATATCGGTCGTCTTCGGGAAGGGATACGCAGTCGTTCATCCAGACCAACATTTCAACAGGAATCGGCATCCATCTGGACCATGGAACCGTCATGAACCGAACTCGGTCCGTCTGGCCACTGAACGCTTAAATCGGTGTTCGGACATTCTGACCTCGATATTATGGTAAAAGTATTGGTATGCGTTGCTTGGCCCTACGCCAACAGCCCGCTTCATCTCGGACATGTGGCAGGGTCTCTCCTGCCTCCCGACGTGTTCGCAAAATATCACGCGTTGAAAGGGGACGAGGTACTCATGGTGTCCGGATCGGACATGCACGGCACCCCCATAACCGTAAGGGCGGAAAGGGAAAAGACCACCCCCGAGGAGGTGGCCGAACGATACCACCGCATGAACAAGAAGGCCATCGAGGACCTCGGCATCAATTTCTCACTGTTCACCAAGACCACGACGCAAAACCACGCCGACGTCACGCATGACGTTTTCAACAAGCTGATGGAGCACGGTTATCTTTACCGCCACGGGACCATGCAGTATTATTGCCCCAAGTGCGGCAAGTTCCTTCCGGACAGGTACGTCGAAGGCCGCTGCAAGAAATGCGGCGATGAACGGGCCCGGGGAGACCAATGCGAAAAATGCGGCGCCACCTATGAGGCGGGAGAGCTGGGCAGCCCGCGCTGCACGGTCTGCGGGACGACCCCCGAACTGCGGGAGACGGACCATTATTTCCTCAGGCTCTCTGCGTTCCAGCAGCCACTTATCAACTGGGTCAAGGACAAGGAATACTGGCGCCCGAACGTCAAGCTCTTCACTCAGAACTGGCTTGAAGCGGGACTGAAGGACCGCGCCATAACCAGAGACATGTCCTGGGGGATCTCCGTGCCGGTGCCTGGGATGAACGATAAGGTCATCTATGTCTGGTTCGAGGCCGTCATCGGCTACCTTTCCGCTTCCAAGGAATATTCCAAGATCATCGGCAGACCGGATTACTGGAGGGAATTCTGGGAGGATCCCAAGGTCAAATCGTACTATTTCATCGGCAAGGACAATATCCCGTTCCATACCATCATCTGGCCGGCGATGCTGATGGGCTATGGCGGACTGAACCTGCCTTACGATGTGCCGGCCAACGAATTCCTCAACTTCCAAGGGGAGAAGTTCTCCAAGAGCCGCGGCATCGGCATCGATGTCCAGGACATACTGAAGCAGTTCGACGCCGATGTGGTGCGTTACTTCCTCGGGGCGAACATGCCGGAGCAGCGCGATGCCGACTTCAACTGGGAGGAGTTCGAGACCAAGGTGAACAACGAACTGGTGGCCACCTACGGCAACTATGTGCACCGGGTCCTCTCCTTCACCCAGAAGAACTTCGGCGAGATCCCGGAGATGAGGCTCAAGGACACCGAGAAGGAGAGGCAGGAGGTCTATGACGCCATCATCCTGGCCAAGACCGAGGTCGACCTTTATCTCTCCACCTGTCAGTTCAAGAGGGCGCTCAAGTCGATCATGGACCTGGCACAGTTCGGCAACCGCTTCTTCGACTCGGTTGCGCCCTGGGCACTGCTGAAGAGCGACAAGGCCAAGTGCGGTTCGATGCTGAACCTGAACATGGAGATAGTCAAGGCACTGGCGGTGCTATCATGGCCTTATCTCCCGAGCAGCTCACAGAAGGTCTGGAAGATGCTCGGTAACGACGCTCCCCTAGGACAAGGCTCATGGACCCTGATCGATGTCGTCCTGCAGCCGGGAACGAAGCTCGTGGAACCGAAGCCGCTCTTCTCCAAGGTGGTGCTGGAGAAACCGGTGGAGAATCCGTTCGCTGCCATGACCAAGCTCAACCTCAAAGTGGCAAAGGTGGTCAGCGTGACGGACCATCCCAACGCCGAGAAGCTGTACGTCGTTCAGCTCGACGCTGGAAAGCCGGTCCAGCTGGTGGCAGGGCTCAAGGCCTACTACACAAAAGAGCAGCTTACCGGCAAGAAGATCGTGTACATCTCCAACCTGGAGCCTGCAAAGCTTCGTGGCGTCGAATCCCAGGGCATGATGCTGGCAGCCGAAAAGGACGGCAAGGTCCTGGTGCTGACGCCGTCAGGAGATGCCGAACCGGGAGAAGCGGTCGATTCGGGAATGGGGCAATCTGAAAAGTCGATCTCCTTCGACGAGTTCAAGAAGTTCACCATCCGGGTAGGTAAGCTCGAGAATGGCAGCGTCGACATTGGCACGAAAGTGCCGGTCAAGCTTCCGGAGAAAGCCACCCCACCGGCGCAGGCGGCGGTACTGTTGCCCTCACCCGAGGGTAAAGAAGCTTTGGCCCTTGCCACCTCCAAGGGCGTCATCATCACCGTCGACGGCGAGATCGGGAATGGGGCACAGGTCAGATGAGGATCGATATGCATGTGCACACCGTTTATTCCGGTGATTCCCGCAATTCGGTACAGGACATCATAGACGCATGCAAGCGGGTGGGAATGGATGGGGCGGTGGTGCTGGACCACAACTCGACCCGCGGAGGGAAGGAGGCCCTGGCGATGAAGAGCGGCCTTCTGGTCATTCCCGGAATAGAGATCTCATCGGCCGAAGGTCATATCCTGGCCTTCAATGTCAACGAGGCGATCCCCCGCGACCTTTCCGTTGCGGAGACCATCGACCGGATCCATGCTCAGGGAGGAGTGGCGGTGGCCGCCCATCCGTATCGGGTATGGTCAGGACTTGGGGAGTCGAACGTGATCGGTCAGAAATTCGATGCCGTCGAATGCCAGAATGGCCGTTCGACAAGAAGGGGGAACCGGAAGGCGGTGGAACTGGCGATGGAGTTGATGAGGCCCCGCACCGGCGGCAGCGACTCGCATGAGCCGGAGACGGTGGGCAAGTCCTACACGGTCTTCCCCGACGACTGCACCGATGTCGATTCGGTCATGAAAGCGCTGCTTTCAGGCAAGGCCAAGACCGAGGGGACCGACCGGGATGGCCCTGCGACGATCAGGTATGGCAAAAAGGCAATCAGCGAATGGATAGGCCGCGGCATGAAGAGGATCTAGCGCTACACCATCACTTCGCTCAGGACCGTCCTCGCGGCGTTGGCGATCATGTCCTGGTCGGCCTTTGTGTCCGTAAGGATCCCGACCAGATGTTTCGGTCCGGCTCCAACGACAATGAGCTTCCTTTCGCTCATGTTGAGCAAGACCGAGTCTAGGATCTCATCCATCTCGTTAGCCATCTGTTCAGCCGCACCCAGCATCATCGAGGTGATGGCGGTGTACACGCCCCGATCGGTCATCTTGGGTGTCTCGCCATAGGTGAAAACGCCTGCCCTTGATGTGACGAAGACCGTTATGACATGTTCTGTCTTCAAAAGACGTTCAACTGCTAAATCGAATTGAGCGATTTCTGCCATATGGCCAACCCATCTGGCATCGTATGCCCAGCAGTAATTATATAACTTTTGACCTGAAACTGAGAAATGAAATCAGCAATGGCCAGATATCATTCCGAGGCCTATTATCACACACCGGAAAGATTGAGGAAACCGATATAATCCGATAGGGATTTACACGAGCGATGGCCCCCATCTCCTTCAAAAGCTTGTTCACCGGTCCCGAGGACCTGAGATCGGAAGCGGCAAGAATGGAGCCGGGACTTTTAGATTCGTTATCATCCTTCTTCCCTGGAGAGAGAAGGAGGGCCGAGGCGAGGGTGCTTAAGGTTGCCGAAACGGAACCTAGGCAGATGGTGACGGTTCTTCTGCGTTTTTATGATCAGGAAAATGAAAAGGTCAGGGAATCGGTCAGGAGCCTGATGGGGCAGATCGTCCAGACCAGGGCCGGCAGGGAAGCCATCATCGACAACGTCTCGAACATGAACCGGGATGTGCGCCGAGGCGTGAAGCTGGTCATACAGGATATCTGGGGTCCCCAGGCAGTCCCCTATGCTTCGTTGTACGAACAGACCCTGATGCTGATCGGATTCGCCCGGAAGAAAGAAGTCCCGGTCGATGACATCGAGCGACTGGCGATCACCACCAAGTCCTCATTCATGGAAGGGGAAACGGTCAGGGCGATAGCGGACATATCGCATTGTCTTGATCTTGTCAAGCTCCGATATCGCAATGTGGAGACCCTCAAGAACTACCTTGCGGAGATGCTCAGGACGATACCGGAACTGAACAGGAGGGGAGTGCCCACGGAAAGGATGGAGGAGTCTCTAAGGGCGGCCCTTACCGTAAGCCGCAACCGGCGGTTCGATTACACCACAGGTCTGATCGATGATCGCATGCGGGAGCTGGAGATCAGAGACGAACTGATAGCCATCGGAGAGGTCGTGAAGGCAAACGTCACGGTACGGCCGGAAAAGCAGATATCAGACCTGAACGGAATGGACGTATGGGCGTTCGAGAAGATGAGCGAGATAATTCAGATGACCATGGCATCGAACCTGACCGACTCGCGGTCCATCTCCCTGAAGGTGCTCCACGGCTTCCTGATGAACGAATTCTCCAGCTATTACGAGAACAACGCTAAGGCCAGGATCGCAAGGCAGGACGCTTCCGCCCTTTTCACGGTGTATGTGATAGGGCTGGTGTCCCTGAAGCTTGTTTCCGATCTCATACCGGTGGCCGCCGAGGACACATATCAAAGGTATTACCGCGGTATCGAGCGGGACCCGAGCATACTGCTGGTGACATGGCCCGAGGTGGTCATGCTCCTGGCCAAGTAGCCAGGCATATTCGGGAACTGTCCGAGACTTCGCATCTTTTCTTGCCACCCAGTTTGAAAATTTTACTAGCAATATTTATATTATGGAATAACGTTTCAGATGGAGAGGGATGCACTTATGCCAAGTTCATTGGTAAAAGAAGCGCTAGCTAACGCTGGAATTAAGCAGCCAGCAAACGGAAGTGTAGGTAACCAACAGGCAGCTCCGGTCCAACCGGCACCACAGCCAGCACCGGCACCAGCGCCACAGGTGAGCGCTACCGACGAGGAACTCCTCAGGATTGCCGCACAGCTGGATGTCTGTATCAAGATCATCGGATGCGGCGGTGGCGGCTGCAATACCATCAACAGGTGCGTCGACGCCGGCATCAGCGGAGCACAGCTCTGCGCCATCAACACCGATGCCAAGCACCTGCTGACCATACGCGCCCCGAAGAAGATCCTCATCGGCAAGTCAAAGACCAGAGGACTGGGCGCAGGAGCGAGGCCGGAGGTCGGAGAGGAGTCCGCCCGCGAGAACGACAGCGAGATCAGGGACTTCCTCAACGGCGCGAACATCGTCTTCGTCACCGCTGGTATGGGAGGAGGGACCGGTACCGGCTCTGCACACTATGTTGCCAGCATAGCCAAGGAGCAGATACGGGCATTGACATTGGGGATCGTCACCCTGCCGTTCAAGGCGGAAGGCACCGTCCGTATGGAGAACGCCCTGTCTGGCCTCAACAAGCTGAGGCAGGTGTGCGACACCACCATCGTCGTCCCCAACGACAAGCTCCTCGAGCTCGTCCCGAAACTGCCGGTAGATGCGGCCTTCAAGGTCGCCGACGAGGTCCTGATGCAGACCATCAAGGGACTGACCGAGATCATCACCAAGCCTGGACTGGTCAACCTGGACTACGCCGATATCCAGACCGTCATGAACGAGGGCGGAGTGGCATTCGTCGGCATCGGCGAGGCCAACAACGACTCGGACGACCGCGTCAAGGCGGCCGTGCATGAGGCGCTCACCTCCCCAATGCTGGGAGAGGTCGACCTGAGACAGGCCAAGGGTGCCTTGATCCGTGTGGTCGGAGGACCGGACATGACCGTCGGCGAGGCCCAGAAGGCTGCCGAGATCGTCACCCAGTCAGTCAGCGAGAGGGCCCGCATCATATGGGGATGTTCCATCGACCCGGAGCTCGAGGGGACCATCAAGATCCTGCTGATCGTCACCGGCGCCAAGAGCAAGTACATGCTGGACGCGAGAGGAATGGGCGGAATGAACACACAGGCGGCGCCAAGGGCTGCACCCCAGTACGCGCCGAACCCAGCACCCCAGCAGTATCAGCAGCCCCGGCAGCGCAGCAACGACGACGACATCGACTTCGTGCGCTGAACCTGGGGGCGAACGAGCTGCGTCGGCTGGACGCCTCCCCTTCCTTTTTGGAAGGGGTCGCGTTCAAAAATCGAAGGTGGTGTCGCCGAAACTGACGGCAGGGCAGGGTTCCATGCATTCGCCGCAATGGATGCATTTCGAGGCTATGACCTGAACCCGGTCTTGTTCCAGTACAAGTGCACCCTCTTTGCATCTGGCGACGCACACCCCACAACCGACGCATTCCTCGGCCTTGACCACTGCTCTGCGCACCTTTTCCACTTTTTCTCTTATCGCCTTTTGGTCATTGCCTTTAGCGATGAGCGCGCCTTCGTCGAACAGGGTCACTCCATCGATGGAGCACCATCCTTCCTCCTCGTTGATGGTGACCTCTCCCACCATGTTGAGCAGGTTCACCACTTTGAGCAGGTCCAACTTACGAGAGAATGCCCCCTCGATGCTGAAACCGAGGACGCATGGCGAGAAGCCATCCTGCATCCTCAGTGACAACAGCCTTGAAGCGGTCTCCTCCATTTCCTTCCTCTGCCGGTCCGGGATGGTTATCCCGGTACGGGCCAGCTCCTCCCTGACCGAGGCGGGAATACGCTTCCAGCGCCACAGGCCCAGCTCCACCCACTCCTTCGGCTGGCCGATCGATTCTGCGTACTTATGCAGGTATGTGTCCCATTCTTTCGAACGGGCCGATTCCTCTTTCACCAGTTCCAGCTCCGCCAGGTCCGATGCCGGGCATAGGAAGCAGCCGATGCGGTCCAGGCCATGCTCGTACCAGGGGTTGTAAGGTGCCTTCCGCATGAAAATGTAGATCCATACGTGCAGTGCGGTCCAATGTTGGATGGGGGAGGCTCCTATCTGTCCGGGCGTCCACGGGTTCCGCCAGATGCGGGGCTTGTCGGCCCGCTGCTCTGACTCGTATTTACGCTGGCCTATGAATGAAAGGACCCCGTCTGGGAAATGCTCCATGATGGCTTTCACGGTCGGGCCGAGCTTGTTCGTCTTGCAGCACCAACGGAAATCCCTCCCCGGCGGCCCGAAGTAGTTCAGGTTGCCGAAGAACGCGTGTTCCGGGGCATGCTCGACTATCAACTCCAGGTCATATTGTTTGGCCACATCGTACACATATTGCACGGTCTCGGGGAATTCCAATCCGGTGTCGATGAAGAAGGATGGCAGGTCCAATCCGGCATCCTTGGTGAGCAGCATCGTTGCCAGGCTGTCCTTCCCCCCGGAGAATGAAACGACAGCCGGGACCTTGAACTCGGCCACGGTCTCCCTGATGAACTTGATCGCGTCCCAGATCCGGCGTTCCATGACCGGAGAGTTCGCCCTCAAGACCATGTCCCAGTCCTGGACATCGATCCTAGGAACGTATTCCGAGGGAATGTCCGCCCATCTGGTCTTAACGGCCGCTCCTTTTTCCAGCAGCGACATCTCCTCGGTGGACATCCTGGCGGTGCCGGTGGCGAAAGCGAAATGCCTTGAATCGACAACGATGACCTCGTCGCCCTTCTTGATTCCGTCCACCGCCGAGACCACGCCCGGCACCATCAGGCTCGAGCTCTTCTGGATCGGGGCGATCGCACCGTCATCGGCCACGACGACTCCCTTGGAGGCGACGTTCTGCATCATCCTTGCCGCAGCCACCCTGAGGATCATCTTCCAGCCGAAGCCGATGTCGTACCTGGCAGAGGCTATGACCGTTCCATCCATGATAATCTCCTCCATCCGATCCAGCCCAGGGACTTTGTTTAGAAGTACGATCCGACCCTCCGGCAGTAACGCCTTCCCGCAGCCGGGACCGAAGTCCCTCTCTGCCAGGGAGCGCATGAATTCGATGTCATGGGCGAAGGCTGGCCTGACGTCGCCCGGCGGCGTGATGCTCACCGGCTCGGTCCTACTATGGCAATTGCCGCATTCCGTGGATTCCAGGACCGGCACGTTGCACTGTTTGCACCAGCGGAGGTGCATTTCCCCAAGCCTGACTATGCCCATGTCCCGCTGAGTCCTCATACCGATATTTTAAGGTATTCTCAAATAGGCTCAGATGAGCAATGGAGACTGTCACCTTCCAGGCCTGGGATGGTCCAGACCCCTATCCCTTACTTATTATCGAACCTAGAAATAGTAGTACACTAATTTAGGCTCGATTTCCATGAAGCCAACGAAGCGCACGCTGGGCATAGAATACGCCATCCGCGACATCCTTCTGCCGGCAAGAGAGCTGGAGAAGAAGGGGGTCGAGGTCCTGAAGCTGCACATCGGGGATCCAAATAAGTTCGATTTTAGGACCCCGAAGCACGTAAGGGACGCCCTCTGCGCTGCCGTGGAAAAATGCGATAACGGTTATGAGGAGTCGGAAGGCAATCTCGAATTGAGGCGTGCCATCGTCGAAAAGGAGCGAAAGAAGAACCTGATCGATATCGATGAGACCGACGTGATCGTCACTAACGGTGTTACCGAGTCGATCCAGATGATCACCGCCGCGACCATCGAGTCCGGCGATGAGGTCCTTGCTCCCGGACCGAGCTACCCATCCTACGTCGAGTTCACCAAGTTCTTCGGCGGAGTGCCGGTATCCTACCGCACCATCGAAGAAGAGAACTGGCAGCCGGACATCGATGACCTGAGAAAGAAGATCACGCCACGCACGAAGTACATCGTCGCCATCAACCCGAACAACCCGACCGGCGCCCTATACTCGGACAAGGTCCTGAAGCAGATGGCCGACCTGGCAGGAGAATATAACCTGTTCATGGTGTCGGATGAGATCTACGACCTGATGACCTATGACGGCGGAGTGCACCATTCCCCCGCCACGCTCGCGCCGGACGTACCGATGATCCTGGTCAACGGGTTCTCCAAGGTGGACCTGCTGCCAGGATGGAGACTTGGTTATTCCGTGTTCCGCGACCCGACCGGCGAACTGAAGGAGATCAAGGAAGCTGTCAACAAGCAGCTCCGTCTGAGGCTCAGCGCCAATGCCCCATGTCAGATGGCGGTCATCGAATCGATGAGGCACCCGAAGGACCATCTCAAGGGAATGATGGACAAGCTGGAGGATCGGCGCAACTTCGCCTATAAGCGGTTCAACGAGATCCCCGGCATAAGCACCAAGAAGCCCCAGGGAGCGTTCTACATATTCCCCAAGATCGAGTCGAAGAGATGGAAGACCGACAAGGAGTTCGTGCTCGATGTGCTGAACAACGCACACGTCCTGTTCGTTCCCGGCTCCGGGTTCTGTCCGATCTACGGAAAGGGCCACTTCAGAGCGGTATTCCTGCCGGACCGGGAGATCCTTGGAAAGGCATTCGACCAGCTCGAGGACTACATGAACAAGGTGGCGTGAACAGCCAATTCCACTTCCTTCGTCTGTTGCGACGAAGGATTGACCTTTTCCACACTTTTTATTAGTTAATCTCAGAGCATGTTGATGATGTCATAGCAGAGAACTGGGTGAATAGAAAAAAACGGAGTGCCCGAGCACTCACTACTTTGCATTCTTTATCAGGTCTAGGGTCTGTTGGTGGTCCAGGACCGGGAAGACTCGTCCAACACAGAAGGCCAATGGCCCCATCATTTCCGGTTCCATCATGCACTTCATCAGGACGTCCATGCTCGGTGTGTCATATAGAGCAAAGACCTTGTGGGCCATATGGTCATCCCAGGAACCGACAAATTTTATACCGTACTTTGCGGTGATCGGTCCCACGTTCTCATACCACTTCAAGGTCAATTCCCGATATTTCGGGTTATGTGCTGGACATAGGTCGGCTGGATGTTTTGTCACCTGCATTACTAACATTGTCTTACCTCCATATTCCTGATCCGACAGACCACATCGAACGTACATCCATGGAATTTCGTTTACGTTCGATTATTTGAGTCGGATTAATTATTAACAAGATTTGTATTATATTTATATAATATCCAATGGCAAATTAATTACTAAAATTATGAAATATTGACGATTGATGTGTAAAAATTAGGTTTGAAAATATCTCAAAGGAAGGATATACCACTCCCTCAAAGGTCCTGAGGGAGGGGATGAAGAACGGTCTTAGTCCTCCAGTCTCTTCAGCATCTTGACGACGCTCTCGACCGCGTCGCGTCCCTTCTCGATGCGGTCCTCCGCCTGCAACCTGGTCATGCCCGGACCGGTGATGCCTAGCGCTATTGGCTTGCCGTATTCGACCGAGAGGTCGGCGATCTTTCTGGCGGCGTTTGCGATGACGATGTCGTCATGCTCCGTCTCCCCCTCAATTACGCATCCGAGAGT
The DNA here is from genome assembly GCA_036504055.1 of Methanomassiliicoccales archaeon. Classification (NCBI taxonomy): domain Archaea; kingdom Methanobacteriati; phylum Thermoplasmatota; class Thermoplasmata; order Methanomassiliicoccales; species Methanomassiliicoccales archaeon. Next base: position 27,137 of record DASXVU010000021.1, read on the forward strand.
GACAATCGCATCGATGCCCTTGTCCAGGCACATCTTTTTGATGGCCAGCGGCATGTCGAAGACGCCTGGGACCTTGATGACCTTCACTACGTTCACTTCCAGGAACTCGGCATGCGATTTTGCCCTTTCCAGCATCATTTGGGTTATGTCAAAGTTGAATTCCGAGACCACTATTCCTATGTTGTACTTGTTCATCTTCATCTCTCCTTGAGCGAGCCCACGCTCGCATATCCCTGCCTTCTGCCCATACCTGCCTGAGCGATCAATGCCTCTGGCTTGAACAGCATGTTGTACGCGTTTCTGGCATGGTCCCTTGACCGATGCTCGAGAAGGAATGCCAGTTCTTTCTCGTCGGTTGCCTCCCCCTCGTGCACGAACACTTCGATGATGTGCCTGTTCGTCATCAGCTGGGCAGCGATCAGGCCGGTCGATGCCTCATGCGCACATTGTTTGTCTATGGCCTGGGCACCGGGCATTCCCAATGCAATGACGATATCGCACTTCTCCTCTTCGATGAGCTTCTTGGCCTCAACCGGCAGGTCCTTAATGCCCGGTACCGTCCTGCGGATGACCTTGAAACCGGTGCCCATTCCCTTGAGCTCATCGATGGCCGCACCTCCCATATCCAAACGGGCGAACATCGTGTCCACCACCCCGATCAGTTTCAATTTCTTCCCTCCTCGTCGGACCTCTTGTTTACGGTATACCAGTCGATTATCTTCTTGATGATCTTTCTGGTGCCATTTAGGTCCTCGCCATATTTCGAGAGGCGGACCACTCTTGCTCTCAGGCCCCTTTCGGCAAGCTCTTTCTCCAGCTTCTTCTCGTCGAAGGCTTGGTCGTATCCCAAAACGATGATGTCCGGAGACACCTCCCTCACGATATCGAACATATCGCCTTCCTTCCCGAGGAATGCATGATCGACCGGCTTCAATGCCTGAACCAATTCGAGCCGCATCTTCTCCGGTGTGATCGGTTCGTGCTTCTGTTTCCTGACCGTGGCATCAGTGGCTACGACCACGATCAGTTCATCCCCGAGCAATTTCGCCTCCTCGAGGTATCTTAGATGACCTGTGTGCAATATATCAAAAACGCCTGTGGCCATCACTCTGGTCATTTAGGCTTCTCCCATTTCTTCCAGGAATCGATGATTTGGCGTCCTTCAAGGAAGCACAGGTCGTTCTTTTCGGCATATTCCTTTGCCTTCTCTTTGGACAGAGCATGGCCGTCGTCGCCCATCATTTCACAGACCGTCGCTGACGGTATCAGCCCGGTCATCACCAACAGTACGGTCGAAAGCTCGGTGTGACCGAAACGTGTGACCAGCAATTCCTTGCTGGCATTGAGGAGATGGACGTGACCGGGTGCCCTGAACATCCTGCCGAACTCAGCCCTGGCCTGTTCGGTGGACATTCCTTTTGTCCTCTTCGCCAGCTTGGCGAACTCAGAGATCGTCAGGGCCCGGTCCGTATCGGTGATCCCGGTAAAGGTGGCCCTATGGTTGATCGTGATCGAGAAGGCGGACTTGGTATCGTAAGGGATGTCAGTCGGCGACAGAAGGTCCATCACCGGGTGCGCCTTGGCGGAACAGGAGAAGACGTCGACCAGGAAGGGAAGGTCGAACCTCTCCTTTATATCGTTGTGGGCGGCGGTGCAGATAAGTCCCCCTGCCTCCTTGCGCATCTGCATGATAACGCCTGGCGTTACGAATTCCGATGCCACGACCATGTCGGTCTCCCGCTCACGGTCATCTGAATCGAAGACCAGCACGATCTTGCCGGCGCGCAGGTCCTTTAACGCCTCTTCCACAGTGCTTTTCATTTTTCTCCCGTCGATACGAATCGAAGGAATGATATTATTCGTTGTGTAAGTACAATCGGAATGGTTAGACGCATTTCAGGACCCCAATATTTTGGATAGAGGGTTGATTTACAGGTAAACGCGCTAAAAGGCTTATAGTACGAGTAAATGAATTCGGTCCCATGGTAGAGAAGCTTGACGACCTCCAAAATTATCCCGTCTGGGACCGTTTGGACATGTTGTCCCAGATCAATGGCTTTGTCAATAACATCAAAGAGGCCATCGGTTACAAGGTCGCGCCTTTGTCGGACATAAGTAACATATGTCTATGCGGAATCGGCGGATCGGCAATGTGCGGTGATATCCTTATCGACTATTTGGCCCCCATCAGCGACAAGCACGTGACCGTGGTCCGTAGCGTGTCGCTTCCCAACTGGGTGAATAGCCAGACTCTGGTGGTCGTGATCAGCTATTCAGGAAACACCAAGGAGGCCCTGGACGTCTTCCAGGACGCGCTCTCCAGAGGGTTGAAGGTAGTATCCGTCTCCTCCGGCGGGGAATTGCTCAAGAAAGCAAAGGAGAACGGCATCCCATTCATCCAGGTTCCCTCCGGTATTCAGCCGAGGGCAGCTCTGGGATACCTCCTTGGATCGGTGGCGGTCATTCTGCAGGCAGCCGGGGCGTGCGCTCCAGCCGGGGCTCTGGGCGAGGTTATCCAGTTCGCCCAGTCCACTCAGGAAAGGCTGGCGCCAGGCATGACCACTTCAACGAACGCGGCCAAGAAGATCGCTTTGGCTCTCGATGGAAAGGTACCCGCAGTATACTGTCCACGTTCGATCCGCAGCGTAGGCGTACGCTGGCAGAACCAGATATGTGAGAATGCGAAGGTGGTCGCTTTCTCGGGAGAGATCCCGGAGATGAACCATAACCAGATGGTGGGATGGCTAAGCGGGAACGGGGTCAACAATCTGAAACCGGTCTTTGTGGTCCCCAGTGCACTGGAGCCCACAGTCAAAAAGATGACAATGGTCAGCATCCAAATGTTCAACGAAAGAGGATTGGACCCGATCGTTGTTCAACTCGAGGGAAAGACCCTGATCGAGAACCTCGTCTACGGGCTGATACTGGGAGACATGATCAGTTATTATATGGCGCTGTTAAGCGGGGTGGACCCGACCCCAGTCGATGTCATTGGAGAGTTCAAAAGGCGCATCAGCACCTGAGCTGGTGTCGAGCATAAATCCAGAAATATGCCTGACATCCATCAGCAATACCTTTTTTTAAACGTTCATGAATGTCCCCATGGGACTCCGCATGAAGGAAGATGCATACTGGATTATTGAACAGGTCAAGGAGCACAACAAGTGGTTCGAGGAGTGTATCCCGATGATCGCCTCGGAGAACCTGATGAGCCCATTGGCCAAAGAAATGATGATTTCCGATTTCCACGACCGCTACGCGGAGGGCATGCCGGGAAAGAGGTACTACCGGGGTAACATCTACGTCGACAAGGTCGAGATCAGGTGCATGGAGCTGGCACAGCGGATATTCAAGTGCAAGTTCGCCGACGTCAGGCCCATCTCGGGCACCGTGGCCAACATGGCGGCGTTGTTCGCCTTGACCGAGCCAGGCGACACCATAACCACCGCCTCGCTGGACAATGGGGCGCATATCTCCACCGCCAAGTTCGGGGCCACCGGGTTCCGCGGCGTGAACACGGTCACTTATCCGTTCAACACCAAGGACATGGTCATTGACATCGATGGGGCCAGGAAGGTCATCGAACAGACCCGGCCGAAGGTGGCCCAGTTCGGCATGTCACTGTTCCTTTTCCCGATCCCTCTCAAGGAGCTGAAGGACACTTTTGACGAAGTAGGATGCACCGTTTGGTACGACGCTGCCCACGTGCTTGGCCTAATCGCCGGCGGACAGTTCCAGGACCCGTTGCATGAGGGGGCTCACCTGATCTCCGCTTCCACCCACAAGACCTTTCCCGGACCGAACCATGGGGTCTTGCTCGCTGACAACGTGACCGACGAGATGGAGAAGAAGCTGAACAAGGCAGTATTCCCCGGTGTGACATCGTCGCACCACCTGCACGAGATGGCCGCCCTGGCCGTCACCCTCGCCGAGTGGGAGATCTACGGGCAGCAGTACGCAGCCCAGATCTGCAAAAATGCTAAGGCCCTCGGCCAGGCGATGTACGAGTTAGGTTTCGACGTTCTCTGTGAGCACAAGGGCTTCACCGCGTCCCACACCATTGCGGTGAACGTCGGCGCCCATGGCGGAGGGGACCAAGCCTCTAAAGACATGGAAGCAGCCAACCTCATCTGCAACAAGAACATGCTCCCCGGCGACGAATCGTCGATACGCCCCAGCGGTATCCGCCTCGGAACCCAGGAGCTGACCCGGGTGGGCATGAAGGAGGGCGAGATGAAGGAGGTCGCCAAGCTCATCCACCGCGTCGTGGTGAAGAAGGAAAATCCCCAGGTTGTAAAGCAGGACGTCAAGGCGCTGAAGAAGAACTTCACCAAGATCCGCTATTGCCTGAGCGAAGGAGAAGAGGCGTACAAGTTCCACGAGCTGGTCTGAGCTCGCTGAATATCCTTTCCAAACCTTTTACCCACTTTTATTTTCCAGAGCTTTTCTAGCCCTATCGACCATCTCGCAGGCCATGCACCGTTCATTGCATGTGGGCTCCCCGCATCGGCAAAGTCCTAGAGCGGAAGCTGGGAACCGGTCCTTCAGCATCGGACGGATGGCGTCATAGCTGGCCACGATCGAGAACTTGGTTCCTGGATGTTTATGCTCCATCTCATCGATCATTGCCCGGTAGTCGTTCCGGAGCGCTCCCCCCGCATAGGGACATTCGTCCTCCGAGAACTCGATGCCGTTGATCAGGGCATAGAGGTAGGATTCTTTCTCGGGGATCAGCCGCAGCGGTTCGATGCGCGGAACCAGGCCGGGTTGGACCCTCAGATGGGGGCCGAGCCGGGCAAGCCTCTCGACGTCGCCGCGCATGAAGTTCATCAGCACGCTCTGCGCGGTATCGTCCAGGTTATGACCGGTGGCGACGATGTCCGCCCCCAGCTCCTTGGCCGCCTTGTTCATGCAACGGCGGCGGAACACCCCGCAGTAGGAACAGGGGGATTGGTCCTGAGATATCGGGGCAAGTTCGTCCATGGTCGTCCCGACCTCATCCTGGAATCTTATCATGTGGTGCTCGATCCCCAGCCTATCCGTCAACTCGATGACCTTTCTTATGGTGGCCGGACGGTAGCTGACTATGCCCTCATCCACCGTGAAGGCGCTCAGCCTGATATCCCGCCGATCTCCCAGAATCTTGGCCATGGTGTGCAGCGTTACCGAACTGTCCTTTCCTCCAGAGATGGCGACCGCGATATGCTTACCTCGACCTATCTCCAGCTGCGATCTGATCTCTTTCTTGATCCGCCTATCCACATATTCCGTGAAGTGCAGGGGGCATAGGCTGTTCCCATTGTACCGTATGTATGTCACCGCCTCAGCGGAACATTTCGAGCAGCGAACCACGAACGCTCAGAGGCGGTCCGGTTAATAATCTTGTTCGTGGATTCCTTCTTCAATTGCGTCATTGGGTTATTCTTGGTCAGAGGGCCGAGGCATGCTAAGGGCCACTTGCGCCGACCCTACCCAAAGTATTTTCATGGCCGCTGTCATTAGCAGGAATCGGTTGCCATGAACGAGATATGGATCGAGAAGTACCGCCCCAAGACGCTGGATGACATCGTCGGGCAGAGCCAGATCGTGGAAAGGCTGCGCTCTTACGCTCGGTCCGGGAACCTGCCCCATCTCATGTTCGCCGGTCCCGCCGGCACTGGCAAGACCACATCCGCGCTGGCTTTGGCCCGAGAGCTCTTCAAGGATAGCTGGAGGGATAATTTCGTGGAGCTCAACGCATCCGACGAGAGGGGAATAGACGTTGTCCGGGGCAAGATAAAGGATTTCGCGCGGACCGCGGCCATCGGCGGCTCTTCGTTCAAGATCATCTTCCTGGACGAGGCGGATGCGCTCACGTCAGACGCGCAGGCGGCGTTGAGAAGGACGATGGAGAAGTACTCGGCCAACTGCCGTTTCGTTCTATCGTGCAACTATTCATCGAAGATCATCGAGCCGATCCAGTCCCGTTGCGCCGTCTTCCGGTTCAAGCCGCTCAAGGCGGAGGACGTCAAAGAGCAGCTCAGGCACATCGCCAAGGCAGAGAACGTCCCCATCACCGAGGAGGCGCTGGACGCCGTGGTCCACGTGGGCGAGGGGGACATGAGGAAGTCCATCAACGCATTGCAGGTGGCAGCGGCGATCGGCACCGAGGTCACCCTCGAGGTCGTCTACCAGACCACCGGGAATGCCCGGCCGGACGAGGTCCTGGCCATGATCGAGACCGCGCTTTCTGGCGATTTCGTCGGTGCCAGGAACAAGCTGGATGAGATATTGCTCACCTACGGGCTGAGCGGCGAGGACATCATCAAGCAGATCCACCGCTCGTTCTTCGACCTCAGCATACCGGACTATGACAAGGTGATGCTCATAGACAAGACCGGAGAGATAGAGTTCCGCATCGTCGAGGGTTCCAACGAACGGATCCAGCTGGAATCCCTCTTGGCGCACCTGGTCGTGGCGGGGGATAAATTGCGGGGCGAACGCTAGGAAAGGTTCCGGCGTTGCCAACGTTTTTATATTCCTTCTATGTTTCAAGGCGGAGAGGACTCATATGGCACGATTCAAGGAAGCTGATGCTAGGCTTCTTAACAAGATGGTCTGCATGAACTGCTACGCGAGGAACGCCCCCCGGGCCACCCGGTGCAGGAAATGCGGATACGATCACCTTCGCCTCAAGGCCAAGGAATCGAGAAAGGCGTAAACGCCTTTCGTCAACCGTTTTTCCATTTTCGAATTTTTACGGTCGGTCAGATGCCCGGCCGCAAGCTTATCCTTATGGTTTATCCGTGTCGATTATTCAGAGGATAAGTTTTTAGCGTTCAATTCAATCTCATTGGATTGCATGATACTTGCAGTGGTGATGCTGTGAAGAAGGTCCTGATAGTCGATGACAATCCGGCAATTCAGGAAATAGTCTCGGAGCTGGTTTCTTCGGCCGGCTACATCCCGATCACAGCCACTGGAGGCAAGGACTGCCTTGATAAGGTGGCGTCAGAGCAACCCGACCTGGTCCTGTTGGACATCAACATGCCGGACATGGACGGATGGACCGTACTTAGAAAGCTGAAGGAGGTGGGTGCGACCGATAAGCTAAAGGTGATGATGCTGACCGCCACCACCGAGATCGGAACGGACATTTTCGGATTGCAGGATGTGGTGTCAGGCTACATTCGCAAACCCTTCAACAACCTGGAGCTCATCGAACGGCTGAAAGCGGTGCTGGAGACCCCGTCTCAGATCGTCATCGAGCCTGAGGTGAAGAAGCAGAGCGGCCTGTACAAGATGTTCTCAAAGATCATCCCGACGCGCACGCCGCCGGCCGGTATGGAGAAGGCCAAGCGCTCGGCCAAACAATACGAGCTCAGGAAAGGATTCGGGTACGTGGTCAAGGAATCCAAACCTGAGAAATCCTTCGAGATATTCGTCGATCAGGTCACCCATAACATCCAAGGTCTCTGCGTGACCCGGCAGCATCCGACCACCATCAGGACCACTTGGAAGATAGAAAAGACCCCCATCATCTGGCTGTCGAACCAGCTGGGCAAGGTCTATGTCAACCCGACCAACATCGGGATCTTGTCTGATACGATCATACGTTTCGTGGAAAAGTCCGGTGAGTCGGTTGTTATCATCGACGGGATAGAGTTCCTGATCGTGAACAACGACTTCGAGAAGGTGCTGAGGATGATGCACCACATCGTCGAAGCGGTCATGGAATACAAGTCCACCCTGATCATCTCCGTCGATCCACGCACCTTGAGCGTGAGGGAGATGGCCCTTCTTGAGCGCAACATGGAGATCATCGATACCACCGCCGAGGACCAAGCGAAACCTAAATAGGTAATCTACCATGCTTCGGGGTCAGTTCCTGACGAGGAGTAGGTCCCGATGTCCGATCATAAGATCACCAAGGTTTGGGCCAGAGAGGTCCTTGATTCCCGAGGCAATCCGACCGTTGAGGCTGAGGTTAGCACGCCGACCGTTACGGTCAGCGCCATAGCACCATCAGGTGCGTCGACCGGAACGCACGAGGCCGTGGAGTTCAGGGACGGCGGTCCCAGATATGGGGGCAAAGGCGTCCTCAAAGCGGTGGAAAACATCCGGAAGATCATTGCCCCGGTATTGGTCGGCATGGATGTCACCGACCTCAAGGCGATCGATCTGGCCATGATCGCTCTGGACGGCACGGAGAACAAATCCCGGCTAGGGGGCAATGCCACCACGGCGGTCTCGTTCGCCTGCGCCAGGACCGGGGCCATCGTGAAGGGAGTGCCGCTGCATGAGCACTTGGGTAAGGGAAGTCATGTGTTGCCGGTCCCGTCAATGAACGTGATCAACGGCGGCAAACATGCTGGCGGCAATCTTCGTCCCCAGGAATTCATGATATCGCCGGTTGGGGCCAAGACCTTCGCCGAATCGCTGCGCTATGGGGCCGAGGTCTACCAGGCACTCAAATCAGTGCTGAAGGATGCGTACGGTGTCGGCGCCATCAACGTTGGCGATGAGGGAGGTTTCGCTCCCCCGATGAACACCGTCAGGGAGGCGCTGGACACTCTCGTCAAGGCCATCGAGAAGGCCGATTATGTTCCGGGCAGGGATGTCTCCTTGGCCATGGACCCGGCGGCAAGCGAGTTCTTCGAGGATGGCGAATACGTGATAGACGGCGTCCGTCTGGACCCAGGTCAGATGGTCGGTTTCTACGAGGACCTCCTGAAGGACTATCCGATCGTTAGCCTGGAGGACCCTTTCGACGAGGAGGCCTTCGATACCTTCGCCCAGCTGACCAAGGACGTGGGGAAGAAGCTGCAGATCGTGGGCGACGACCTGTTCGTCACCAATGTGAGGATGCTGCGGAAAGCGGTGCCAATGGGGGCGGGTAACGCTCTCCTGCTCAAGGTCAACCAGGTGGGAACGATCACGGAAGCGCTCGAAGCATCCGATTTCGCGTTCAAGAACAGGTATAACGTCATGGTATCCCATCGATCCGGCGAGAGCGAGGACACCACCATCGCCGACATCGCGGTGGCCATCGGTTGCGGGCAGATCAAGACCGGAGCGCCGTGCCGGGCCGAGAGGACCTGCAAGTACAACCGCCTGGTGCGCATCGAGGAAGCGCTGGGACAGAAGGCCAAGTTCGCCGGGGTCCAGGCGTTCAGGTCCCAATAGGGCGGGCCTCCAAACCATTATTCCCATTTTTCTGCCAGAACATTTCTTTAGTCAGATATCGTTGCCTTCCGGGAGGCGGGATATTGGGTAGGTTCTTCGGGGCTTCTGACCAGGACATTGCCGAGGGCAGGACGACTGACATATATTTCGAGAGGACCATGGAGGTCCTCAAACAACAGGGCCTGCTCGGCGTCGACACGCTATCGGAATTCACAGTGGCATCGCTCCCGGATTCCTGGCCATGGGGGGTGTTCTGCGGTTCTGAGGAGGTCATACGGCTCTTCGAGGGCAAGAACGTCGACCTGGTGGGCATACCGGAAGGGACGATATTCCGCTCCCGCAGCTATGATGGAATAAAGGTACCGGTCATGAAGCTGGAAGGCCCCTATGGCGAATATTGCCCGCTGGAAACGCCTGCGCTGGGTTTCATGTGCTTCTCCAGCGGGGTGGCGACCATGTCCGCCCGGTGCAAGATCGCCGCCGAAGGCAAAACGGTCCTGTCGTTTGGCGTTCGCCGCATGCATCCGGCGATCGCACCGGTCATCGACCGTTCCTCGTACATCGGTGGATGCGACGCGGTTTCATCCGTCATCGGGGGCGAAACGGTGGAGCAGGAACCCTCCGGGACGATGCCCCACGCACTTGTCATCATGATCGGTGACCAGCGGAAAGCCTTCAAGGCCTTCGATGACATCGTGGAACGGGACGTGCCTCGGGTGGCGCTGGTCGATACCTACTGTGATGAGAAGTTCGAGGCCATCATGGCCTGTGAGACGGTCAAGGACCTGTTCGCGGTCAGGCTCGACACACCCGGATCGAGGCGCGGAAATTTCGCCGACATCATCCGAGAGGTCCGCTGGGAGATGGACTCCAGAGGATATCAAGGTGTCAAGATCATCGTTTCCGGGGGGCTGTGTGACAGCACCATCGGCGAACTGTCCAAGGCGGGCGCGGACGGTTTCGGAGTGGGCACGAGCATCAGCAATGCCCCGACCGTCGACTTTGCCATGGACATCGTGGAGAAGGAGGGTAAGAACGTGGCGAAACGAGGCAAGTTCGGAGGCCGCAAGTTCGCATTCAGATGCGAGAATTGCTTCGAGTTCGGAGTAACCCGTTCACAGGACGAGGTCCCAGTATGCCCCCACTGCAACCAAGATATGACGTTGGCAGAGGTGAAACTGCTGGAGAAGGGGAAAAGGGTCTGTGGCCATCCTCATCCCAAGGAGATCCGGTCAAGGGTCATGAAGCAGATCGAACGCATGGAACTGGGGAAGTGAGAAAATGGAAGAGGAGACGTTCAAGGTCAGCATGGAGATGGTGGAAGGTTACCGGTTCCGCATCGACATGAACAGCGCACAAGAGATATTCATGGACGAGCCAAAACCGCTGGGCAGTGGGCTATATCCCAATGCCGGCAAGTTCCTGGCAGCGGCTGTCGGCAACTGCCTGTGCGAAAGCCTTTCCTTCTGCGTAAGGAGGACGCACACCGAAATGCTGTCCATAAGCGCCGAGGTCTTCAGCAAGATGGAGAGGAACGACCATGGCCGCCTGAGAATAACCCACATCCAGGTCATTCTCCATCCGATACTGTCCGACCCTACCAAGCTGAAACTCTGCCAGGAGATCTTCGAGGACTTCTGCATCGTATCGCAAAGCGTGAAGGCAGGCATACCCGTGGACGTCGAGATCATCTCACCTCCATGATTCTTAATCCAAGCTCATCTCTTCAGACCATCGATGGTTGAAAGGAAAACCCTTAACAGCCACATTTTTGATACTGATTCATGCTAGACGAGAAGGACAAATCTATCCTTAGGGAGCTTCAAAAGGATGCCAGACGCAGCACCAAGGCGATAGCTAAGGATCTGGCGATCCCGAGGGCGACCGTACACGAAAGGATCAGGAGGATGTCCGAGAAAGGGATCATCAAAGGATTCACTGTGGTCCCGGACTTTTCTAAGCTGGGGGAACCGATCACCGCCTTCATCCTAATGTCCTTCCTTCCCAACAACAAGATGTCCCAAAGGGAGCTGGCACAGAAGATCGCCGCCTTGGACGGGGTGCACGAGGTGCACCTGATCTCCGGCGAGCACGATATCCTCATGAAGGTTAGAGGTCAATCGATGGAGAGCATCGGCTCCCTGGTCATCGATAAGATAAGGCAGATGGACGGTGTGGGCAAGACCCTTACCTGTGCTTGCTTCGCAACCGTAAAAGATGAGTAGGACCGAAAAAAAGTGTCTGCCACTTCCGCTGCCAAGACATATGACGTAACCGACAATATATCTCTTCAAGACATAAAACGGAACTCGCAATAAGGAGATGCCATTCGATGGTGAACAGAGGCTTTTTCAGCATGTCCGGCAAGACCTTAACGCCCTTGCCTTATGGTCGGTAAAAAACGGTCCGTCAGACATCTGGCATACAACGAAAAATGAGGTGCGAAACGTTTAATACACTCAGAAGTGTTAGTGCTTTTCACTCGGGACATAACCAATATTTCCTGCAGTCCAGTAGCTTGTGGGCGAAGCGGACGGCTGAGGTTTATTTCTGAGTGGGGAGGGATAGGTTGTATAACGTTCAACTAGCGGAAGCTGTGTTCGGTCATGTGGCTGATAAGATCGAACCAAAATTCGGGATCCTCGGGAGAAGGGATGATCTCATGGCCACCACTAGATGTAGGATTCGAGGTGCTGAGCCGTCCGAGATGCTCATGGTGGAGCATGTTGAGACCTCACGCATTCTATGTTCATGCGGGGCAGTGACCGAGCTTGACCGATCGATGGTGGGCATCAAGCACAAGCTTGGGAAGACGGTCGAATGCAGAAAATGCAGAAACGCCCGCATCGCCCGAGAGAAAGAGGAAGAGGAAATCGCCTTCACCGGGATAAAAGAGGATGAAGAGTGGTGACCCATCCTCGAAAACAATAGTCCAGAACTAGTCTGTTCTAAACCTGATATGGCTACCGGGGGAGACCATCGACTTCAATTCGGGTCCCTGGGTCCAAATCGCCTTACCTTTATATACGCCTCATCGGATAGCAACCGACCCGGTAACCTATTGGGAGCTATCCATTATGGACATGTTAGTCGTATCGGGTTTTCTAGGTTCTGGCAAGACCACCATGATCTTGGCGACGATTGGAAAATATATCGAGACCACTAAGAAGAAGGTGGTGATCATCGTCAATGATTTTGGCAAGATCGGGATCGACGGGGCCGTTATGAAAAAATACGGTCTGAATGTCCAGGATATGCCTAGCGGTTGTATCTGTTGCACTTTGGGATCGGACTTCCTGGAAACGGTCAACACCGTCGCCAGCAACTTCAGGCCGGACCTGATCCTGGTAGAGCCCACTGGCATAGCCGATCCCGCAAATATCGTCGACACAATGAAGATGTATCGGGGGCCGAAGGTCGACCCGATACGTATCTTTGTGGTGGTCGATGCGGTCAGGTTCCCGCTTATCCTCAGGGCGCTGACGGTCCCGCTCAAGAACCAGCTCAACGCCGCTGACCTCATCGTAATCAACAAGATCGACGAGTCTGGCCCGGAGGCGGTACAGGTGGTCAGGACCAGTCTCGAAGAGCTGGGGATAAGGAAAAGAACGATCCAAATATCAGCGGCCACCGGTGAGAACCTCGATCAGGTCGTGCAAGCGATGGTGGGCGTATGATGGCGGAAGATTTCTCGGCCTGCGCCGCCAAGGTCCATGTGGCCTTCAAGCTGGGCGTTGACCCGGCCGAAATGCAGAGGATGGTCGAATCGCTGATGTCCCGGATCGCGTTGGATTGTGTCAAGGCCGGGACCCGGCTGATCGGTCATATCAAGTGCATAGCAGAGGTCGGTACAGGAAAGTATATCGCCTGTTCGGTGACCACACCAGATGGAAAACCTCGCTGTACCGGCTCATTCGACGTGTCATCGGACAGACTGGAGATCGTGGTGAACGTTCTGCAATACGGCCTGGACAAGCGGACGATCGAGGACATCGTCGAAAAGGCGGCGATCACTGGCTTCGGTGACGTCTCCAGGGTCACGGTCGAAGACCTGGACGAGCACGATCATGATGCCTGCTCAGATCACAGGCACTGAAGAGCTCAGGGTCACTCAGGCTTGTTTTCCGGGACTGCCTTTTTCTTAGCCGCTGCCTTCTTCGTTGTTTTCTTGGCGGCGACCTTCTTGGCGGGAGATTCCTCGCCTGGAATGGCAGCCTTCTTCTTCGCAGGTGCCTTCTTCGCCGCTTTCTTGGCTGACTTCTTGGCCGTTGCCTTCTTGGTCTCTTCCCCTTCCTTCTTCGCACGCTTGTTGGAAGTGCACTCCATGTTCGCGCAGAACTGCCATGACCGGGCGCCCTTGACGCCCATGACAGGGGCGCCGCACACCTCGCACTTGGCACCGGTAGAATAGACGGTGCCGAGCTGGGGCAATGGATATGTCCGTTTGCAGTTCGGGTATCCGGAACAGCCTATGAACCTCTTGCCGAACCGTGAATAGAGGATCCTTAGATCCTTGCCGCAATCCGGGCATTGGCCTACTGTGGTGGTGTCCCGGTTGCTCTCGCACTCCGGGTCGATGCATATGACCGCCGGAGGGCTGCCCCTGCGAATGACCCTAACCTTGGGAAGTTTGCAGAGGTCGCAGATCTGGTCGGTCGTCTGGACCAGCGCACCTCTTGGCTTGGGAAATGCCTTCTTGCATTCTGGATATCCTGAGCAACCGATGAACTCGGAGCCCTTCCTGCTCCGCAGCACCCTCAGGTTCCCGCCGCAAGCCGGACAGAGACCGATGAAGCTCTGCTCATGCAGTGCCTGCTTTATCTCATCCCCGATGTCCAGTTTGTTCTTGTCCATGACCTCCAGGATGTCAGAGAGCATGTCCTGGGATTCCTCGACCACCTCTGGCAACGTTGTGCTGCCATTGGCTATGTCCTCCATGTCCTGCTCCAAATGGGCGGTCATCTTGCTCTCGGTGACGATCTTGGCGTGTTTCTCCAGCGCACTGGCAACGGCGATACCTGACTGTGTGGGGATGAGGTCGTTGCCCACCGCGTACTTGCGGTCGTAGAGCTTCTGGATGATATCATGCCTGGTGGACTTTGTGCCCAGGCCGAGTTTTTCCATCTCCTGGAGCAAAGTGCCTTGAGAGTATCGTCGCGGCGGTTGGGTCTCCTTGCGTTCCACGTCGAAGCCCTTGGCCTCGACCTCGGTGCCTGGGACCATGGCTGGGAGGAGGACCTCCGAGACCCTCCAATAGGGGTAGTATTTTCTCCATCCCTCGAACAGGATCCGGTACCCCTTGCTGTCGAAAGGTTCGCCCTCAACGTTGATCGTCACGTCGATCCCCTCGGACTTGGCCGCAGGCGCGACAGTGGCGAAGAAACGGCGAACTATAAGCTCATAGAGCTTCCATTTCTCGCCCTTGACCTTGTCCGGGGAGGCCGCCTCGGTCGGGTAGATCGGAGGGTGGTCAGTGGTCTCGATCCTGCCTCTCGACGGGCGTATCGATTCCTGTCTGAGTATCTCCTCTGCCTCCGACTTGAACGGAGATTCCTTGAGCTTCTCCAAAATGGTCTTAAGTGACAGAGACCGGGGATAGACGGTGTTGTCCGTCCTAGGATATGATATGTAACCAGATGTATAGAGGTCCTCGGCCAGCTTCATCGCCATCGAAGGCGAGATTCCCATCTTGTTGGCCTCAGCCATCATCATGGTGGTGTTGAACGGGGCGGGAGGGTACTCGTCCTTCTCCTTCTTATCGAACTTCTCCACCTTTCCCGATTTTGCGTCTTTGACCTTTGCCAACGCGGCGTTCGCGTCAGCCTCCGACTTGAACGGGTTCTTCTGATGGACGCCGCCGAATGCGGTCTCTTTGAAGAAATTGGCTGTGACGTTCCAGTATGGCTCTGGGACAAAGTTGGTGATCTCCCGGTGCCGGTCCACGATGAGCGACAAAGTAGGGCTCTGGACCCGCCCGACGGAAAGGAAGTTGGACCCGACCTGGCCGGAGTTCAAGGATATGAAACGGGTCAGCGCCGCTCCCCACGCGAGGTCTATGTACTGTCTCGATTCAGCCGCCTTGGCAAGCTTCTCGTCGGGATCGGTCAGGTTGCTGAACGCGTTCTCGATCTCGACCTTGGTGAAGGCAGAGAACTTGGACCGCTTGACCTTTGCCATGTCCACCCCCAACAGGTGAACCGTTTCCAGACCGATGAGCTCACCTTCCCGGTCGTAGTCGGTCGCGATGATGATCTGGTCTGCGATCTTGCCCAGGTCCGTCAGGATGCCGATGATATTCTTGGCCATGACCCGTTTTTCCGGGACGGCATAGACCAGTTTCTTGGGATCGACTGCGTTCCAGTCGTTGTATTCATCGGGGTAATCTATCTCTATGATATGACCGCGGAGACCTACGACCCAATATTCGTCCCCTTCTCTGTTGAACTCGAATACCTGGACGCCGCCCATATTCTTCCTCTTGGTCGAAGCGTTGGAAAGAATGTAAGAAATCCTGGCGGCAGCGTTCGACTTCTCAGAGATTACTAGTATTTTCATCCGAAGCGCACAAACAAGGTATCTCTTATAAGAAAGTATGGTATACTGGCTGCGCTTTTCCTGTGATTCCGCCATTGCTGGACAGCGCATATCAGCAGGTCATTTTTAGATCAGCGTTTCACATGTGGTGGTGCCCTTCGACTCTTCAAATGGAGGTGTTCCATGATGGTGATGATCTTGCACTTCCGGTGGTCGAATAATGCCCTGGTTCCGGGCGCATCGTGCCGTTCATTCTCTCCAAGATCAAGATCAGCGTGCCGAATATTCCAGTATCGTCATACTTGACCTGTTCCTCTTGAATAAAGATCAATAATCCATCGGACAGACCTTGTGACTCTTCCCGCGATCGGTTGGTAGCACATCACCAGAGGTTCCGGCCAACAGATACTCGGATCCTGGTCACGTTTTCATCGTGCTCACATGTCGAATAGTGATCGGTCAAAAATCTCTCTTGGCTGTCATGGCAGAGGTGAAATAGGGCCGAGTGCCTTCCTTTCGGGTGTGAACCGGATAGACCTATTGCTGGGAACATTGGATGAGGCGGTGCGGGACAGGATATTCACCGGAAATACCGGCGTTCTTTTCTCTGGAGGCATCGACAGCAGTGTGGTCGCAGCTCTGGCGGCCCGACATTCCAGTCCATCCCTGTACACCGTGGGCGTGGAAGGCGCGAGCGATCTGACCGTGGCCAAGAGCACGGCGGAGGGGCTCGGCCTGGATTGGGTCGGGGTGGTCGTGGGCGAGGAGGAGATCCGTCAGGCCATCAAAGGCATGGTGCCATTCTTCGGGTCCTCACCCCTGACGCTCTCCTTCGAGATGCCTCTCTATCTGATTCTCGGTGTGGCGGCGGAGGACCTGCTTTTATGCGGCCAGGGGGCGGACGAGCTATATGCTGGATATTCCAGATATCGTTCGATGGAAGAGGCTCAGATGAGGGCGACCATGTCCCACGACCTTGAGGCATTGATCGCCCATGGTATGGGTGCGGAGAAGCAGGCCGCGGACTCGTTCGGAAAGATGCTAATCCATCCGTTCCTGGACCCGGAGGTGGTCAAGGTGTCGCTCGACCTGCCCCTGGAAATGCTATTGCGCGGCGATGAGAACAAAGCCATCTTACGCGATGTCGGCCGTGCGCTGGGACTTGGGCCGATCGCTGACCGGAAGAAGAAAGCCGCGCAATACGGGTCAGGCATCATGAACGCCATGAAGAAGATGGCCAAGCGCGACGGCCTTACACTGGGTGAAATGGTGGACAGGCTGGCAGAAGAGCAATGATTAAGCCTTTCACCGATGTAACTGAATGCATGGAATATCAGGAGACCTTGGACTGGCTTT